>JAUUNK010000245.1 GCA_030844565.1 Bacteroides ovatus | reverse complement strand
CGGCTGCAATATGTGTAACGGGGTCGAAAGGTGATAAAGGTGAAGATGGAAAGCCGGGTGATAAGGGGGAGAAAGGCGATAGCCCCGTACTTGTTTATAGGGGTATTTATGATTCATCCAAGACTTATTACGGAAATAGCAAACGGTTGGATGCTGTAAAATACAACAATCAATACTATATAGTCCGTATTGATGCAGGAACATTCTCAAATGTCACTCCCACGACAACAAGCAAATGGAATACGTTTGGAGCGCAATTTGAAACTATTGCCACAAACTTGTTATTGGCTGAGGGGGCAAACATTGGAGATTGGTTTATTAAGGGCGGTAAGATTGTTTCCACTATGGGTAATGGTAACAGGGTAGAGCTGGATGCTTCAATGGCTCGTATTTATATTGAATCTTCAAGTGGTGGTGGTGATTATGCGCTCGTTGATTTTGGCGCAAAAATGACAATAGATGCCAACCGTGGAATTTTTGAAACAAGGGCTAAAAATGCTCCTAACTATTCTAATGCGGTTTCCTATATGTCACCAACGGGAATATTCTCAAATATGGCAGGTACGGACGGTATGCCAGCAAGTAGCGGATATACGCACCGTGGGGCTATTGTTGGGCTTGGTTTTGCAAATGTTCCGGCAAGAACATGGGCTATAAATGCGGTAGATACAATCGTGGCAGGTGTTTATGGTCGGGCTTCTAATTCGGGGACTGCACCAGCCTTTGGCGGTTTCTTCTATGATTTATTTGCCGGAGGCTTGATTTTTGGTCGAAAGTGTATTACAGGAACGTCGAATAACACATGGTATTTGAATAGAGAAGATACCGTGGTAATAGGGTACACGTCTGCCGCATCAGTAGTGTATCTTCCGGCTTCTCCTAAAGAAGGACAGGTTATATTTGTAAAGCAGTGGTGGAGAGGCTATATGAGATTCAGACCAAGAAGCGGCTACCTAATCTATGATGATACTTCGGTAAATGACTACTACGATTTTGGAGAGGGTCAAGGTGGTATGTTTGTATATACCGTAGGATATGTAGATGGAGTTAAAAAACAAGCATGGTTAGTAAGTAGATGGAAATACTAAAAATATGGAAGAAAGAGTATTATACGGATATATGGATGGCGACTATCTACAATGTATAGAAATAGCCCCTATTCCTCAAAAAATCAGAAATGAGAAAACGGGGGAAATAACAACACGCATGGTATCGGTTATTGAACAGGTGGCTGAACTGCCAACCATATATAAGCCAGTGGATGCAATAGATGAAAGTAAACAAAACACAGATAAGGAGGGCTATGTTGTGCGCATTGTGCCATACGATGCCGGGGACAGGATTTCATTCAGATACATAGAAGTCCCCGACTTTCAAAAGGTGGCACATGAGATTGAACGCTCAAAGGAGGTGTTGGCAAGTAGCGATTATAAGATAATCAAATGCTACGAAGCCGCCCTAATGGGGTATGCAATGCCGTATGAGATAAAGGCATTGCATAATGAAAGGCAGTTGCTAAGAGATAAAATCAATGAACTTGAAGCACGTTATACCTCATTATCTGATGATATACTTTAATTATAATCATAAATGTGTTCAACAAACACATTTATGATTATATTTGCAGTTAAATAAACTTGATTTACTCAGTGAATTATGGAAACAACGATGTACAGCCTACGGATTCTTTCCAAAGGTAAGGTTACAGACCTTTCCAATGGTTTTGCTTTGGGTGGTGTTCCGTTTACCGTCTTTGTACGACCTAAAGAGGTTACGATGGAAACAAGTACGCTGCTTAAATGCAAGCTCATTTGTGATAAGGAATTTAGTATGTTCCCCGTACCTATCGGGGATTGGACGCCCGGAGCGATAGCCGTAATATCCCCAAACGGTATCGACCTTTCGGTATATGATGTGTATTGGGGTGCTGGTGAAACTATTAAATAACTTATAGCTATGGGATTATTATTGGGAAGCGGAAACACGAAACCGCAATATCCTTACGACCAATGGTATGGGGTGCAAGGTGATTTCAACTCACAGGACTACAAACTAAAGCGTGTGGGTAATTTGGATTTGCACCGTACATTACCCATTCAAGCGAAGCTGAAACGCTTTGTGGAAAACCCTGACGGCTCGGTTAAGTATTACCTTAACCAAAATGACAGCCGTAAAAAGGATTCGGGTGCAACGGCTTTGATTGACAGCACGGACGGTAATGTAATGCTTGAAAAGCCGGAATATTACTTCAAGTTGGAAATAGAGGGAACGAAATGGATTCGTGCCTATTCCGAATATCCGTTGCCCGGCTTTATCAAGATGGAACGAAAGACGGTAAGCCCGTGGTATGCAACGGTGGATATTACCAACTCTGTAGCCGTTTCGGGATGTTGGCTCACTTGGAATGGCGATGAAATTGCAAGGGATTCAGACGGATTTGTTATACTCAAAGCGAATGCCGCACAATTCAGAGGCGGTTCGGGTGCTGGTGATGCCGCTAAGGATGGTACTTACAACTCCATGTTGGGTATGCCTCGTACTTCCATTTCAAAGGCTGGTGTTCGTCCTCTTTGCAAGAACGGAACACACCACGGGGCGTACAGGGTGTACAATGAAATTGCTTGGTTGCAACGTGTGGAATATGCCTCATTGCACTGCCAAGATGCTTACACCGAAACGCTGACTGCTGACGGATTCCATCAAGGAGGCTTAGGGAGTGGTCCGGTTGTTAATGGTACGGAGTGGAATACATGGGGAAGTTACAAACCCTTTGTGCCTTGCGGTGTTACTGCAACGCTGGGAAACAACACGGGTAAGGTGTCCTACACCATCAAGGGATGGACTGGTGGCGATAAGGTGGTACAAGTAACCTCTTACCGTGGCTTGGAAACTCCTTATGAATACTTGTGGATGCTTGCTGATGATGTACTAATTTGGCATAAAGCGGATGTATCTATTGCCTATGTATGCGAAGACCCGACAAAATTCACCTCTCATTCAGATAGTGCTACTACCGTACCTATCGGATATGAAGCCATTACGGAGCTTCCACGAACTGAGGGCTATGTGCTTTCTATGGCTCATTCCACTAAAGGTTATTCCTTTGCCGAAAAAGTAGGAGGTTCAAGTAATAAAGGGTATTGCGATTACTATTGGACTCCCACAGGTGGTAGTACGTGGTCTGCTGTAGGCTGGTATGGTGCCCTTTTGTCTGCTACTGCGAATCATGGTGCGGGTGCGGGTTTCGGTTCTCTGAATGCGTATCCTCGTTCCTCGTCTGCGCATGCGTACTTTGGGTTCCGCTTGTGCCGTTTTTGACGGACTGCAAAACTCGGTGAACGGAGCAACGAAAATGGCGTTGGATTGAAAAAAATAAAAACATAACAGGGTTGTGGCGGCTGGTGCCCTTTTGTCTGCTAATGCGAATAATGGTGCGAATGCGGGTTTCGGTTATCTGAATGCGAATAATCGTTCCTCGAATGCGAATGCGAACATTGGGTTCCGCTTTTACCGTGGTTTCAACTTATAACTGTTGCTGCCACGCCCTTACCTCACAGGGACTATCGGCACGTCTGATAGTTGGTAAAATAATATGGATTAGGACGGTGCAAGTAAGTAATTGAAAGCTCTGTTTTAGAACAACGGCACAAATGGGTGTAGTAAAGACTGAATACGGGTTATGTTATACGGCTGATACCTGCTTTAATCAATACTCGGATTTTGAGGATTGCGGTTTATATGTCGGTGATACAGGAAAGATATTCATTTCCCAAGCTAAGAAAATTAAGAATGTTTATCACCTGATATATGAATGCTCCAACCTCATACGGGCGCAATATAAGGCACAGCAAGGCAAAGGAGAGCGTACCGAAATATCCAAGTTCAATGAGAACATTTTGGAGAATTTGGATAGCTTGTACTGGGACTTGCGCAATGAAACTTATACCCCCGGTGAATATCGGATTAAGGTTATATATGAGCCGAAAGAAAGGGTGATTATGATTGCCCCGTTCTTCCCGGACAGGATAGTACACCATTGCATTATCAATGTGTTGGGGCGTTACTGGACTAACTTCTTCATTGCGAATACATACGCTTGTATCAAAGGGCGTGGTATTCATAAATGTATGGAGGATGTGCATACGGCTTTAATCATAGACAGAAAAGGTACAAGGTTCTGTTTGAAGATTGACATCAAGAAGTTCTATGATAACATAGACCACGCAGCATTGAAAAGGATAATCCGCTACACTATAGCGGATGAACAACTGTTAAGGCTGTTGGATAAGATAATAGATAGTAACGGTAAAGACAAGGGGCTGCCAATAGGCAATTTCACAAGTCAATATTTGGCTAATCTCTATTTAGCATATTTCGACCATTGGGTTAAAGAAGAACTGGCTAAGATAGTGATGAAGCGTTTTGGGGTGAAAATCTACTACTATCGCTATATGGATGATATGGTGATACTATGCGCTGACAAAGAGGCACTGCATTTCGTACTCGACATGATGGGGCTTTACTTGGGTGGCGAATTGAAAGTAGAGATTAAAAGCAACTGGCAGATATTCCCGGTTGATGCTCGTAGCATTGATTATGTGGGATTCAAACAAAACCATTACGGCATATTGCTAAGAAGCGGTATTCTGAAAAGGTTTTATAAGAAATTCCACCGCACCATCAATAAATACGAAATCAAAGATGAAACGGATATTAAACACTTCTTCCCATCTGAATATGGCTGGATAATCAGATGCTCGGAGGAACACAGTAAATTCATTTTTAATAATTGTTTGAACGATGGAAGCAAATGTTTTGACTACAGGGCTGCTGGCTAAGACTAAGCCGGAGGTGATAGATTCTCTTAATAACGGGCAGGGAACGTTCCTTTATAACCATAACATCAAAGAGGTTAAGGTTATTGCAGACAAAGAGGGTGGCATTGAGATTACGACTGATGCGGAACGTGCCACAGGCACGATGTTCCAATATGACAGCGTGAGGGTGGAATATCCAAAAACGGCTGATAATATTTTCAGCACGTTGCTTACTGCAAGATACCCGGCTAAGACAGAAAGTAAGCTGGTAAACGAATATCAGTCTGCCATGCTGGGATTGCTTGCCGAAAGTGCGAAATCCCCCTATGAGAACTTTTTGAAAGACCGTTTGGCTATCCGTGAAATGGTGGATGCCGATTGTGAAACCTATAATATACCGATGGACTTATGAACGAGGTAATGGACTTTGAGGAAACCGAATCCTTGAATGAAGATATTTTCGATTGTGAATACACCTCAGTAGATGCCGTGATTAATGAGGTCACGGTGTTTACGGGATGTAAGGAAAGACAGAAAGAGAACGGAACGAGAACACTAATCGCCTATGGCGAGGGTATCGGTGCATCCGCTTTCTATACTGATAGTAAGAAGTTGAAAGATGTTGTTTTAGACCCGAAGCGCAAATATCCATTTCGTGCCGTAATCAAAGTGGTACGCTATGGAACGATGTACGGGTTTAAGTTCTTTCCACCGAATACTCCAATCACGCAGGAGGATAGGGATAACTTTGAGTATTACAAGCGAAACAAGTATAAGAAAAACCGATGATGGAAGAAAGTTTGAAAGTAGCACAAGGCATAAGCGATTTTGGCTTTATGGTGATAGTGTGCGCTGTGTTTCTCTGTTTGGCGGCTGCACTTATGGTAGCTTGTTTCAAGTGGTTCAAGTCTATCATTAACGACATGATTAAAAGCAATCAGTCTATGGTAGCCGAACTTCTGACGGAAACCAAAACCCAAAATGATATGCTCACTGACATTGCAGAGGGGTTAAGACCCGAAACGCAGTTGCGGATAAAAAACATATCAAGCATTTACTTTGACCTTGCCGTTGAGAGGGTTTGCCGTATAATAAAGAAAGTGCGTGAAGAAAACCACATCGCAGACCGTGAAGCCACGAAAGCGAAAGTACACACCTTGATTATGAATATGCACGAGGACAGAAACAGCCGATTTGATGCACATTCGTATCGAGGGAAACGATTGTCAAGCTACACTTCGCCCGAATGGATTGAATGGGTAGAGCAATGTGTGTTGTCAGAGGTTTATGCGGAAACGGTGAACAATGGCAGAGCTTATACCAATGTACAAATGGTATATGACAGAATTAAAATAGATTTTTACCATAAATTGAATCAAGAATGAAGATACTTATAGACAATGGGCATGGAGAAAATACACCAGGTAAACGCAGCCCGGATGGAACTTTCAGGGAGTATGCCTATACAAGAGAAATTGCGGATGAAGTCGTGCGTGAACTGGCTAAACGTGGCTATGTAGCGGAACGCATTGTTAAGGAGAACTTGGACGTGCCTTTGGCTGAACGTGCAAGGCGTGTGAACGAGATTTGCGCCCGATATGGAGCTAATAACGTGTTGCTTGTTTCCATCCACTGCAATGCTGCCGGGAATGGCGAATGGATGAATGCCCGTGGATGGTCTGCCTATACCACTAAGGGCAAAACGAAAGCTGACGAATTGGCAAACCGAATGTATGATGCTGCCGCTTGCTTTATTACCGGGCAAAAGATTAGGCGTGACTATTCGGATGGCGACCCGGATTGGGAGGAAAATTTTTACATCCTTTCCAAGACGAAATGCCCGGCTGTATTGACGGAAAATTTCTTCATGGATAACAAGGAAGATATTGCTTACCTTACATCTATGGAGGGGAAACAAAACATTGTGAACACCCACGTAGAGGGTATAATCCAATACATCAAGGAATATGAGAAATAAAGCGTTTTTGATATTAATCGCCCTCTGTGGGCTTTTGATGGCGGCTACCTTTGGGCTATGGGCTTATTGTTCCAAGTTGAAATCAGAAAAGGAAAGATTGGATGGCAACCAAACCGCCTTGTTGGAGAAAATTGAATTTTACCAAACAGAATCCGGAAAATCCGCTGCTTCTGTACAGGCATTGACTTTATCCAAGTCTGAGGTGGAAAAGCATTGTGCCGACTTGACGAATACCGTTAAGGAACTTGACTTGAAAGTAAAGAGGTTACAAGCGGCTTCCACGAATGCAACAAAAACGGAGGTGGAGGTACAAACCATAGTTAAGGATAGCATTATATACCGTGATACATCCTATCTTAAAGTCCAAGCGATACGATGGAAAGACCCGTGGATAAATGTTGATGGCTTAATCATGCCCGATAAGAAACTGGATTTACGCATACAATCTGTAGATACCCTATTTCAAGTAGTGCATAGAGTGCCTAAGCAATGGTTGTTTTTCCGATGGGGAACAAAGGCTATTAGGCAAGAAGTTGTAAGTAGCAATCCCCATACCAAAATAGTGTATTCGGAATATATAGAATTGAAGAAACGGAAAAAGAAATGATTAGGTGTTAGTAATAGAGTAGAACTTTTGTTCTGAGCCGGGTTCGCTGTGAAGTGCGCCCGGTTTTTCTTTGTCCTTTGAAATAAAAGTCATATCTTTGCAGTACCGATTCTGAAAATCGGTGTTGCATTGTACCCCTGTATTCTTCTTTTGGAGAGGCAGGGGTATTCAACAAAAATGCAAAAGTTCTACTATAGTTCTACGAAAAATTGAAATAGTCTCGCAAGTGACTGATACTCAAAGTTAGGTTAGAAGTTTCTTAAACCTTTTATGGCTCGTTTTTTGAAACTGCTGAACAGGGATCCGTCGGC
>JAUUNK010000244.1 GCA_030844565.1 Bacteroides ovatus | reverse complement strand
GCCTCGTAGCCTACCATACCTTTTACATAGTGCTTCTCCCCAAAAGTATGGTCATAGGTCAATGTATATAACATACGCAAATCATAACCGGAACCATAGTCCTTCGAGTAATAATCCTGTTGAGACAAAGATCCCAAATTCCATGACTCTAAGAACAAATTATTCGCATGGGAGTCAAAATTGGCAGAGAAATTCGCTTGGAATTTTAAATCATTGATAATCTCCCAATCCAAAATCGCATTTGCCCGGGCCCAAAACCTACGTTCATTCGCATGATGCGACATTAGTGTAGCCACATGATTAGGTCCCTCGTAGTAACCACCTGCCGGATGTTTCCCCCAACCTCCACCAGCTTCGTTGGTATTATCATAAGGCACCATCGTAGGAACTTGGCGGTAATAAACATAATCATTATTCGTCTGCCCATACAAATGGGGATCCGTATTATTAAAACCAACAGTCAGGATCTCGGAAAATTTCACACGTTTACTTATATTTGTTGTAATCTGAAGTATCTTATTTGATTATCAATGCTTTGTAGAAAACTCGCATGAGAACGGGCAACGGATAAGAAAATTCCAAGCTGTTTAGAATCACTATATTCCTCATGCTTTCAAATAACTCTTTTTTCTTGATGCAAAGGTAGCATTTTTTCGTGATTGCCGGTAATTTTCGGGCATAAAATATCACGGTCATTTCAAGAAACATATACAGCGGACATGACAGCCATACCGTAGCCGAATCCCCGTAACTCACAGGCAAAGGTAACCCGTGTCCTGCTCGTACAAGCAAGGTCAAGCCCTCCGGGTGTCGTGGAAAAATCATCCTCGCCCGGAGGGCTTGCGGTATTTTTCCCGCCAACCTTGCATGTACGGGACACGACCTTTTATGGCCTGTAGTTACGGGAACTCCGGCCCCGAAAAGCCGGATCACTAAAAATAAATTGTTATGTCACAGCAGGTAACAAAAGAAAAGTACAGTATCGAAACACTCAGAGAGCGGAATGTTTCATACGACCACCAGCATTGGCTGACACAGGAAGATGTGGATATGGCCAACAGTTATGTGGAACTCATTGAGCGGACACGCTCTAAGATTACACCGCAAATCGGAGACAGGCTGGTATATGTAACCGAACACGGGGATTATTACGGAAACGCCCTTATTGACAGCAGGAGTGCAAAAGAAGGATATCTTTCCGTATGCGAACAGCCGTATGTGCCTTTCGTGTGGGAAGAGGACGGCAATATCCGTCTGAGTGTCAGCGGAGGCGCATTCCATTCCGTGAATCCGGAGGAACTGAAATTCCTGAAATGGACGGAAGGGGTGTTCAAGGACTGGGGGCATTGCGGTGCTTGCGCCAACGGTTCGGTGTCATTTCTGGCTAAGGTACCGTTATGGTTTTATGCCGAACCCAATCCCAGGTATGGAGATTTCACGACCGAGACCTACCGGAAGTTCTACCTACACAAAAGGGAGGAATCGGAAAACGGCAATCTCTATCAAGGCTTTGACATCGCTTTTCGGGACGAAGCCGAGTTCCGGCAGTTCCTGAAGGACTACGAAGGAACGGTGTTCAAGGGAAATTGGGATAATCAAATCGTGTTATGGTGTTTCCGTCGGGAATATGTGTTCTTACCTTCCGCCGAATGGGAAAAGATAAAAATCCCTGCCGTAGAGCGAAAGCTCAACTTCCATCCCGAGCAGGTCAAGATAGTCAAGGACATGGAAAAGCACATCACTTATTTCTACCGGATTAAACCGGATAATTTTTAACATTTAACCCTAACAGATATGCAAACGACAACAGCACCCAAGGCCGGCAACGCTCCCGACCTGCTTCAAGGCATTCTGAGCGTACAAGTGAGAAACGAGGACAAGATTACGGAACAGGACCGTGTCTATTGCCAGACGCAGCAAAACCTGCTTTACAAGACACTCGACCAGATTGACCGCTGGTACGCCGTCTTCAAGGAAGAAGCCGAACAATACCAAGCCGAACGTAAGTTCCATTACGAAGAAAACGGCAAGGTTTCCATGCGTGATTTCTACACTTACCATAACGACAGGGAAGACTATTCACACAACGAGTTCAAACCGTTTGACCTGATTAACGATCTGGTAGATAAGAACCGAAACGCCAACGCGAATTTTGCGAACCGCATCATTTCTTATTTCAACAGGACTTACAAAGTGTCGGTTCCTGAGTATAAAATAGACGAAAAGACCCTTCCGATGGGCTTCCGTCCTGTTTATGACACATATGTAGATGTAGTCATCGAACACTTGGGCGGCAAGAGTTTCCGGGAAACGGCCGTGGAAGAACTGCTCGCACGCCTGAGCAAAGTTGTCAGACCGGCATACTGGAGCAAAGTCAAGACGGAGTTGAAGAAGGACAAGATAATCTTTCCCGAAATCATCCGTTTCGACGATTTTTCCATGCAATACAACCAAAGGAACAGAATCTCCTACAACTACGGCGGAGAACTGGAAACCCTGTGTGCCGGCATTGCCTACGGTGCGGATGACATACTGAATGGAAATTCAAAGATGATTATCCGTTTTGATGACAACGACATTTCTGTCACAGACTGGTACGACCTTACGACCACCAATGCCGAGCAAATCCGATTCTACAAGAACGGACGTATCGATGTCCGGTTCAAGGACAGTGCGGCAGCCGAAAGTTGTTTCAAGCGTCTGCATCTGGATGAAATCACCCTAAGAGAAAACTGACCATGATAAGATTTACACAGCACCCCGTAAGGCAATCCTTGCGGGGTGTTTTCATTTTTAACGATAAACAGATAAAGTCATGTATACCATCATCCCCCAACAGATACCGCAAGGTATGCGTGCCGAAGTCAACGAGAAGATACTTTTCGCCATAGACTCCGGCAAGAACCTCATTCCGGCGGAGAGCATCTACAACTGCTATACCGGTATCGGAGGGCTGCACAACCTCAAACAGTCCGACTTTGCCAGCTACCACGAGTATGCCGAAGCGAAGAAGGAGTTCGAGATGGGACAGTTCTTCACCCCGCATGAAATATGCCGGGACATGGTGGATATGCTGTGTCCTGTCTCATCCGAAATGGTTCTTGACATGTGTTGCGGTATGGGCAATTTCTTCAACCATCTGCCCAACCCGCATAATGCCTACGGCTTCGACATAGACGGCAAGGCCGTGTCTGTCGCACGATACCTCTACCCGGAAGCCCATATCGAGAAATGCGACATCCGGCAATACTATCCGGAACAACGTTTCGATGTTATCATCGGCAATCCTCCTTTTAACTTGAAGTTCGACTACAAACTGTCGCAGGAATACTATATGGACAAGGCTTACGATGTGCTCAATCCGGCAGGAATCCTGATGGTCATCGTGCCCTGTTCCTTCATGCAGAGCGGGTTCTGGGAGAAGACACGGATAGCCGGTATAAACGGCAGATTCTCATTTGTCGGTCAGACGAAGTTGGGCCCGTCAGCCTTTGCCGCAGTCGGAGTCCATGACTTCAATACGAAAATCATGGTATTTCTCCGTAAATCGGGCCACATCAAGATGCAGGCTTACAACGCGGAAGAATTCATAACGGCGGACGAGCTGAAAAAGCGCATCGGCGAGGCAAGGGCGATGAAACACCGGTTGCGTTTCGACCTGATGCGCGAAACCAACCGGATCAACAAGGAAGAACTTGAGCTGTTCGAGTACAAACTTGCCAAGTACATGTACGAGCTGAAGGCGCACGCCAAGTTGAACAAACATATAGACAAGGCGGAAGCGTTGGTCACGAAGTTCCGTAACCAGAAACCGCCTGAGAACGCCACGCGGGAGCAGGTGGAGCAATGGGAGAAGAACAAACTGACCCCGAAGAAAGTGCTTGCCGTCATCCGCAGGTACATCACCTCGCAAAATACCGTACCTCGCAAGGAAGTGGCATTGGTGAAGACCTCATACGGCTTCAAACTGAAACAATATGCTCCGCGACTCCTTGACAAAGTTCCGCACAAGGCGGCAAGTATCAACGACCTCGTGCTGGAACGTACTGAACTGCCCATGCCGGAAGTGCCGACAGAAAAGAACATGCGCCAAATCCGTGCGGCGGAGAAACTGATCCGACGCAAGCGGAGAGAGTACGAAATGCAGAACCGGCAGTTCCCGGAAATGGAGGAAGATGGCAGGCTGAAAGAATACCTGGACCGGTGTGCATTCATCAACAAGGACGGCGAGACCTGCGAGTTTACCACGCTCCAGAAACACGACCTGAACCTCGTCTTGCAGAAACGCCACGCGCTGCTGAACTGGCAGCAAGGCTCTGGCAAGACAGCCGCCGTGTACCATCGTGCCAAATACCTGCTCAAATTCCGCAAAGTACGGAATGTCATCATACTGGCTCCTGCCATCGCCACCAATATGACATGGATACCCTTCCTCTCGATAAACAGGGAACAGTTCCGGGTGGCAAGGAACAATGCCGACCTGGAAGCTGTGCCGGAAGGCGTGTTCATCGTCCTATCCACCTCCATGCTCGGCAAGCTGAAACGGGGCATGGCAAGGTTTGTCAAACGCAGTTCAAGAAAACTGTGCCTTGTTTTCGACGAGTCGGACGAGATAACCAACCCGTCGTCACAACGTACAAGGCATATCCTCGGTCTCTTCCGCCGCCTCAAATACAAGATACTCGACACCGGTACGACCACACGCAACAACATCGCCGAACTGTACAGCCAGTTTGAGCTGTTATATAACAATTCCATAAACATGGTCTGTTGGAGCAGTCGTGTGTACCACGAGAACAGGGACAAGGAGATAGAGGAAGATAACAATCCGCACTATGGTGAGCCGTTCCCCGCTTTCAGGGGGCATGTGCTTTTCCGTGCCTGCCACTGTCCGGGGAAATCCACCGTGTTCGGCATTGAGAAGCAGAACCAGGATGTCTATAACAAGGAGGAGCTGGCCGGCCTTATCGGGAAGACCGTCATTACACGCAAGTTCAGGGACTTTGCAGGAGAGAAATACAAGATACGGACACATACCGTCAGCCCGTCCGACGGCGAGCGTGAGGTTTACCGTGTCATCATCGAGGAGTTCTGCCGCATCTGCGAACTGTATTACAACAGCACGGGGGATGCAAAGAAGGATGCCGGACTCCGGCTTATGCGCCAGATCAAGCTGCTCATCAAGGCCTGCTCCGTCCCACACCTGATAGAGGGCTATTCCGGAGACGGGATTCCGAACAAGACAAGGTACATCGAAAGGCTGGTACGGAAGATACCCGGCAAGGTGGCTGTCGGCTGCACGTCCATAGCCGCATTCGACCTTTACGAGAGCCGTCTTCGCGAATGTTTTCCTGACCGTCCCGTATTTGTGGTCAAGGGCGACGTGGCGTTCAAGAAACGGCAAAGCATCGTGACGGAGTTCGATTCCACCATCAACGGCATACTGGTATGCACGCAGCAGAGCCTGAGCAGTTCGGTGAACATACCCACCTGCAACGACGTGATACTTGAATCCCTGCAATGGAACATCCCGAAGATGGAGCAGTTCTACTTCCGTTTCATCCGTCTCGACTCCAAAGAGCTGAAGGACGTGCATTATGTCACCTACAAGGACTCCGTGGAGCAGAACCTGATGGCGCTGGTGCTTACCAAAGAGCGGCTGAACGAGTTCATCAAGACGGGCGAAGTAAAGGAACAGTCGGAAATCTTCGAGGAGTTCGACGTCACCATGTCCGTCATCGAGAGCCTGCTGGTCAGGGAACGGGACAGCGAAGGCAAGATACACATCAGCTGGGGAAGCCAGCGCATCATGAACTGAAAAATGGAAAAACAAATGAGAAACCGCAGATTCCATTCCACAGGCAAAGGTAGCCCGCCCCCTTACCGGCAGGGCAAGGTCATGCCGCAAGCGGTTTTCGGGAAAATCATCCTCGCCGGAGGCTCCGGTATTATCCCGAAAAACCCTGCACTGCCGGGGTGCGGACCTTTTGGAGCCTGTGGAATGAAATCCCCGGTTCCGAATCATAAACTATAATGAAGAATATCATGGACTTGAATCAGGCAGAAGTGGCAGTGACCACGCAGCATCTCATAGACATGGGGCAGGAAAAAGACAACCTGCTGCAAATGTCCGACTTCGGCGACATGGGGGAATTCCTGTGCACCTGCTCCGAACTGTTTCCCGAAGAGGAAACTCCGGAATACAGGTACACGAGATGGGAGGAAATCCCGGACCTGCTCATCAACCGGGAATGGCTGTGTTCCAACTTCTTCGAGATAAGGGAGGCGATGGAACAGCTGGAGGAACCCGACAAGGATTGCTTCTTCGACTGGTGTGACCGTTACGGGCATGACATCAGTACGGAAGACCCGCACCTGCTGGTGGCGCACTATATCGAACTTTATGGAAATGCGGCCTATATCGACGATGAGCCTTGCCCGGACAGCGGGGATGACAGCCTGCTGTACTATCCGGGCATATCAAGCAACTATTTCGACACGGGTATTCCCCGCTTCGAGGTATTCGATGACAATTACGATTAAAGCGTATAAACATATACAAGATGGAAATCAACTTCAAAGGACCGGTAATGCCGGTTGACCCCTATTCGCAAATGGCGTTTGTGGAGATACTGAACATTCTCCTGACGGCAGGGCACATCGTGGATGTGAACAGGTTCCTGATAAACAGGAATGCCAATCCGCTATTCGGCTCGTTGTCAGGATATTTCAGATGGTCATTCTCCGACAACCACTTTACCCTGTGGCAACGGGTGGAATACAACTCGCCGCTCTGCTTCAGCCGGCGCATATTCAGCATCCATTTCGGGATGCTGGCAAGCCGTGACAGGAAAAGAGACAATACGGTAATGAACTAAAAACATATCAATATGAGTCACCAGGTAATTACAAGAATGGCATACAATGCCAAAACCAAGCAGATAGAAACTTGGCAGCATTCCAACAACGTGTGGCCGACAACAGACCATTTTTATGCATTGGATGTGAAAACAGACGAACAGATGTTTGAATTCATAACATTGATAGCAAACGGATTGTAGCAAGGGCGCAAATGGCGTAAAGCATTCAAGACACTTTTTGAAGAATATCCGGAATTGGTCAGGTCCTCATACGAGCACGAGCTTAGAGGCCAACCTTGGAAGGCATACTGTGCCATTTGCAAAAAATATGAGGAACTTGCCCAAAGCAAATGCAATGAAATAGTTGCGCGATTCAGGCAACTTACCGGGATTGTCTGACCCAAACAGATGCAAAATATATGGAAGAGATAAAGATTTCAAACAGACAAATCGCGCTGATGGCTTTCGACCGGTTGCGCAAGGAAGACAAGACAGATTCCGCATTGAAACTCGCACGGTGTATGCTGCATGGCACAAGCATATCTCTTGGCATAGGTGATATCGACTGGGAGATAGACAGGGCAATACAGCAGTGCGGAGGAGTGCCAAGAACAGGATACAGATACACGGCTTATTTCCACTTCAACCGGAATACGGAAATGGCAAAGGAAATATATGACAAGATCGTGAAGGAACTATATGGTTAGGAAACACACGGAGGCGGCTTGAAGGCCGCTTCTGTCATTTATAACGGTATGTACGGGAAAAGGAACCCTGCCGTACACAGGTAACAGAAATGGATGAACAGAAAACATTGACATTGGATTTCATCAAATCCCTGATGGAACCGGCCTATAC
>JAUUNK010000243.1 GCA_030844565.1 Bacteroides ovatus | reverse complement strand
ATTCAGTGGAGGAGGTAAAAAACAGAAAGCATTTTTACGACTATGTTTTTATGAGTCCTATTTATGATAGTATCTCTAAAGTGAATTACTATTCAACATATACTGCCGAAGAATTGCGTGAAGCACAAAGAGCCAAAATTATCGATTCGAAAGTGATGGCATTGGGAGGTATCAATGAAGATAATTTGCTGGAGATTAAAGATTTCGGTTTCGGAGGAGCTGTCGTATTAGGAGATCTTTGGAACAAATTCGACGCCTGTCAGGATCAGAACTATTTAGCCGTAATCGAGCACTTTAAAAAGTTGAAAAAGCTATCAGATTAATAAAAAGCCGATAGTAAACTGACTGTACATTCCTATTGTATATCCAATAAAGGAAATGACTTTCTCAATCATAAAATAAAAAAGCCGCCGCGAATTGTCTTCCGCAACGGCTTTCTGTATTTTCAGTGTTTTCTTATCAGAACTTATATCCCACGATAATAGAGAAGTTCATGTTTTTAGGATTACCAACTTTTTCCACATCAACCAGACCAAATTGACCATCCAAGCCTGCAATGATTCTACCAAATTCCAATGCAACTCCTACACCAAGACCTGCATCAAAACGCTTCAAAGCATCATCACCAAAAGTGTCGACTTTACGTTCTGTGTCATTACCTAAGTCAAACTTTGTTTTACCGGCAATACCACAAGCAAAATAAGGACCTGCATTCACCACCAGATTAGTATTATCTGCTACATTGAAACGTGCAGCAGCCATTACTGGCAATTCCAAATACATTGCATTAATGCTATTGCCATCTTTCTTTGCACCTTTACTAGTTAAGAATAATGAAGGTTGCAGTGACCATGTATCAGTAAAAGCATATTCAAAACCTCCACCAAGTTTGAATCCAACCTTTGCATTCAGATCAAGATCACCGGTGTAATTACTAAAGTTCATACCTACTTTGGCATTCCAACCTGTAATTTGAGAGAAACCTGCCACTGAAATCAGTGCAAATAAAACAAACAAAACACTCTTCTTCATAATTTTAAAGTTTTAAATTAATACTAAAGGTTTTTATTGACCTCATTGTTTAACAATACAAATGTATAATTGTAATTTGTATTAAACAACTTTTTCGTTAACAAGTGCGCAATTTATAGAGATTATACATAAAAAAAGGGAATTCCCTACTTTTGAGAACTCCCTTTCCTAATTTGTTGATTTGTTTTCTTCTTATTAGAATGCGTAATGGAAACCAATTGAAAGATCTTCACTAGTAAGTTCAAGACCAAAAGAATCTCCAAGCGTATTTATATTTCTACGATATCCCAGGAAACCATACTTGGCAATGAAAGAGAAGTGATCATTCAATTTAACAGCAATCCCCGGTCTAAGTCCCACTTGTCCGGCTTTAGTAGTGTCTCCGTCTTTAACCTTCACGAAGCCGAGAGCAGCAGTTCCGTCCAGGAACAGGCGAACCGCACCGGTTTCACAGTAAGACCAACGAATGTATGGAGCAACAATTACTGAATTTTTTGTTAGTCCACCATTATAATTATGTGAATAATCCAATTCAGCACCCAATGCCCATGTTTCATTAAAGTTGTATCCAACTTCCGGAGCAACTTTAAAAGAAGTAGTGTTGCCTGTGCTGTTACGCCAAACGTTCAAAGATCCGCCTACGTAAATGTCTTGTGCTTTTACAGCGATAGTTGCTAACATTACAACTACCAATAATAAACCCTTTTTCATTTTCTTTGTTTTTTTAAATTAAACGTTAGACCCCAATTCGGTCGATTTCTGGGGTGCAAATGTAAAGCTGTTTTTATGATTAAACAAACATTTAGTTAGTTTTTTATAATAAATACCAAATAAATATTGGATGGTAAACGGACATCAGTACCCAACAGGCATAAAATAAAATAGACTGCAAATACTTTCACAAGTATTTACAGTCTATTTATCAGATAGTTAAGTACCTAACCAGCGTATTTGACTATCCTTCTATTGCTGCCTGCGCCGCAGCTAATTATCGTTGCTTTTCAACGAGTTCTATAATATTGTACAACTATTTGTTAGCAGCGTTTTTCTATTGAAATTTATAATCTAAAGTATATTTTTCAATCCTAGCATCCTCTAAACGATCACTTAATGAATTCACTTTATACTCTATTGTCATTCTACTAGGTTTATTTCCTTTCTCCGATTCAAATCGGCTAATTGCAGACGCTATATCAAACGCACAATATTGTACAGTATATAATGTTCTTATCCTATATTCATCATCCGAAACATTATGCAACAAACACAACCCCAAATTACTATCAGAATTTCCATTAGAATCATACACCAACATAAAGGAATGCCGTTTTAACTCTTCTTGTATTGCATCAGTCGTACTAGCAACCCAGAAAAACATAGGAATAATTATAGTATGTTCATCAAAAAGTACAGGTTTAACTTCATTATAATTAGATGAATGAAAAGGAGCATTTGAAGGGTATGCATCAACACTCTCAAATCCAATTGATAATCCACTTATACAAACAGGATCACTCAAAAGCTCTAGATGTATTTCTTTCTTTTCTATATCAAACATAGAATCTTTATACTGACCTGCAATATAATACACATCACCAGGTGTTGAGAAAATCGAAATAGCTGTGGGTATTAATTTATACCCATCCATGGTTTTAAATGTAGCAGGAAAAGAATTTGTAGCTTTTGCAAAAGTTGTAAAAGTTTTCCAACCCTCTTCATCTTTATTACCATCATTTTCTTGCCTAGTCAAAATCACTTCCTTACTTACTCTTTTTCCTTCAGAATAATAATAAAAAATAAGAGTAGCGTGTTCACACTGTACTTTGTTTATCTCACGACCATAAGTTATTTTAATAGTACCATCTCCGTCACCTGCAAGTGGAGTAACATCCAAATCAATAACCGGTATTTCATCATTTTCAACTAGTATCGTCCACCTCGTATTGGAAGCAATATTTATGTAAGCTGTACCACCTTCTTCCTTTAATAAAACACGGTCGGTATTAGCTTCCAAATATACCTCAACATTCTCAGGTTGGCTATCAGAGTTTGAACACCCTATAATTAAAAGCAGACACAACCAAAGACCTATACAGCTTAAACCCTTTCTCATTTCCGTTCCATCAAAACACTTATCAATCTTTCTTTTTCTGCAAGAAGTTCCTCTAAATGTTTCACTTTTTCTTGCAAAACAGCAATATCCATGTTGCCATTCACCGCATCCCCATGGATTGAAGCCGGTGAGAAATCACCATGAGTTAAAACTTGCTCAACTTTTGCTGTCTCTTCCCCTGTGAGAAGCCAACGAGCGTCCACATTAAGTACATTGACGATTTTAGCAATCATATCAACGGAAGGTTTAGACGCTCTTTGCTTTCCTAAATAATTAGATATACTTGTTGGCACGATTCCAATGGCTTTTGCAAAAGCAGCTTTATTACCATCAAATTTTTCATTGACAATCCATTGCAGCCTGTCGTTTATGGTCTCCATGTTTTAATAATAGTTAATTCACTTGTTAAATCAGTATATTTACTCTTATAATCAAGTAGATTGATTATCTTTGCAGCATAAAGTTAAACAATAAACCATAAACCTCAAAGAAAATGGCAGAAAATCAAGTAAAAGTACGTCCAGCTTTAACGGATTTGAAAGTAGGCGGAGAGATTACTTTCCCCATAGCGAAAACCAAGAGTGTGCGTGCCCAGGCGTCTGACCTCGGGTTAATTCTCGACCGCAAGTATCAAACAGAGACTGATCGCGAAAAACGCACCATAACAGTAACCCGATTAAAATGATATCATATGAATTTCAACAGAGTCACTAAACAAATCGTCGTTTTTGTAGCAGGCTTCATTATGTTCTTCTGCTTACTTGGTATAGCAGGTACCACTGATCGTACAGAACAAATAGTTTATGCTATGCCACAAGAGGCATACGAGGCTATATATCTGAAACTCGGTAATGGATGCACCGACCGCCAAATAGCCGATGAATATATGGCCAATAAACAATATTACGATGCATTGTCACAATAATAAAAGAAAGTAACACTCTATGTTCACACTTGATTTCACAGATAAATCTGTCACTTATGACACATTCATCCACGATGTTGCTACATCAGTGGTTCGAATGCTTGCTGACACACGCAACGACCCCGAAATGGTTAGTCAGCGACAAGCATACGCAATGTTCGGTCGCGGTAATGTGGATAGATGGCGCAAACAGGGTAAAATAAATCCCTGTAAGCGTCCGGGCAAAGTTGAATATCGCACAGTAGAGTTACGCGCTCTTCAACAGAAGAAACAAGATTATTTCAAGTGACAATCAGACCTGATAGTGTAATGGTAGCACATCAACTGAAAGTAGTAGTTCAAATCTGCTTCGGGTCACAAAAGCAAACTGTATTATAAACCTTTTAAATTATTAATTATGAGCAATGCTATTTCATTGGCCAAAGAATTGCAACAAATGAAAGCAATTGACGTAATACGCAATGAACGTGTACGTAGCCAGTTTATCAGCGTGTATAATTCCATTTGGAAAGAAGGAGGAGAAAACGTCTATGAACGTGAAGCTATTTACTTCAACCAGCAGTTACGCGACAAAGATGAGTTGCGCTTATGCTCCGGAACATCTATCTTCTATGCGTTTATTGACCTTGCTGTCAAAGGTATCACATTGGCTCCTGGTGCGCAAGCACTGTGTTATCTTCTTACCCGTAACTGCAAAGTAGGAGTTGATTCAAACGGCAAAGAAGTTTGGGAGAAAGTATGCAGCCTCGCTATCTCCGGATATGGAGAGCTGGCACTGCGTGCAAAAGTTGGACAAATACGCCATGCCGACAATCCAGTTATCGTCTATGACGGAGATAGTTTTGAATATGGAGAGAAGAACGGAGTGAAGATTGTCAATTATATGTCTGCATTTCCTCGCAAAAGCGACCGTATTGTTGCTTGCTTTGTCAAAATCACACGTGCAGATGGGTCAATTGACTATTCTGTTATGACAGAAACCGACTGGAAACGGTTACAAGGTTATTCAGAGAAACAAAATTCCTATAAAGACCGCCGCACCGGAGAAACTGTAGTGAAAAGCAATGCACTCTACAATATCAATGGGCAGATTGATACCGGCTTCCTCATTGCCAAATGCATCAAACACGCTTTCAAGACTTATCCTAAAATCAATATCGGTAAAGGTTCCGTCATGGAATCCGACATCATTGAAACCCCGCAAGGAGGTTTCGATCCTTACAGTGGAATCGATACCACACAACCCGAACCACAGGAAAAGCAAGAAGAGCAGCATTTCGCGCCTCAACCTGACATGTCGGCAGGGGTAACTATTGACCCAGCAAGTCAAGGAGATAACGATGATACTTTCTAACCTTAATACATTGTACATATGTCTTCAGAATTAGCAATCATCAAGCAGGAAAATATACAAACCATAGTGTCTGCTGCTCCACAATCATATAATGACAATAAACTGTCATGTGAAAGATGTATCAGTGCCGGACAATCCATACTCAATACTATTACAGCTAATGGTGGGATGACGGACGAAATTGACAAAGAAGCAGCTCTTTTCATTGAAAAAGCACGTAAAACAGTCAGGAAAATGAACGAGAAACGTTCGCCTGTCACAAAACTTTTTGATGACATCCGTCGAGAGTTTACGGTAATAGAGAATGCTATTGACCCAACCAAAGTTGATACTATCCCCTATAAACTCCAACAATACCGTAACCAATATGCAGCAAAGAAACGTGCCGAAGAAGAAAAACGCCGTCAGGAAGAGTACAAACGTCAACAAGCGGAACAAGCCCGTATAAAATTGAGACAAGACATTGAAGGGGATTTTAAGGCACAATTCCAAACATATCTCAATCAATCCATCAATTGGCTCACTACAAAGGATAACAGTGTTACGCTCGAGAACTATAACACAGTGTACAGTGAGGTAAAGAACTTTTCGGTTTCTCTTCCTGCTGACTGGTTACATAATCTTCATACTCTCATCCGTATACCTGCCAATATTTCGGTAGACGAGCTTCGACAATTTGAAACTGACACAAAGGAACGCCTTGGTAAGCAATTTACCGAACAATACACTGCAGAAATCCAAGACAACAAGGATTTCATTCTTGACCGTCTGCCCTCAAAGAAAGCAAACCTCGAACGCATGGCACAAGCTGATGCGGCCGAAGCTGCACGTGTCAAAGCTGAAATGGAAGAACGCCAACGCAAGGAAGCCGAAGAGCGAGAGGCAGAACGCAAACGCAAAGAAGAGGAAGAAAAGCAAAAGGCGGAAATGGCACGCCAGCAAGCTGAAATGAACGGATTATTTTCTGAACAGGCTTCTATGCAGAATTATCAGCCCAAAGTAAAAGTCACTCAAAAGATAGAGTTACTTAACCCTGAAGGTATCATGCCAATACTCTCAATGTGGTGGAGTAAAGAAGGGTGCACACTTTCGGTTGAAGAGTTGAGTAAGTTATTCAAGAAACAAATTACGTTCTGTGAAAAACTGGCTAGCAAGGATAGTGTCTATATTGAAAATGAGAGTGTACAATATATTGACGATGTGAAAGCAAAGTAACCATGAGTCACAATCCCGATACATATTACAATCGTAGTGAGGTTAGTAACTCTGACCTCACTGAACTAAAAAACATTCTCCATCCTCGGATGCAATTCGGTGATAAAGAAGCTGCATTTCGTTTCGGCTCGCTGGTAGATGCAATTATTACCGAACCAGCACGAGTAGACTACTACCGCCTAACAGTAGATGATGAACAATATACCGAAGATGAGTTCCGACATGCACAAGAAATGCAGAAGGCACTTCGCATGGAAGCACGCCGCGATGAGTTCCTTTTTAAAGTGCTTGGTTATGCCGAAACACAGCGTTTCATGGTAAACACACAACAACAATTTACTTATTGTGGTTTCCCCTTTTCACTTGATACACGATGTAAGTGGGATTGGTGGCTCGGTCTTTTCGGCGGTGATCTTAAAACCACATTTGCCTCAACACAGCAACAGTTTGAAGAAGCGATTGACTTCTTCGATTGGGACAGGAGTCGTGCTTGGTATATGGACATTGCAGGTTCCAACCGTGATTTCATTTATGCTATCAGCAAAAAGAACTGCAAAGTATTCAAGAAGTTCATCAATCGGGATGATAAGGTCTACAACCGTGGACGCGAGAAATATGAAGAATTGGCTTTCCAGTACTGGTGTTTAACTCCACAAGACAATTAACAATGGATATATATTGCAAAGTAACTCAATATGGATTAGTTCCTCTGTATAATACAGACCTCGAACTAAAGAAACACTTGAAGATTGGTAATGTAGTCAAGTGTAAGGTTAGCAATCCCCGCAATTATGAGCACCACAAGAAGTTTTTCGCTTTGGTACGCCTTACTTTCGACAATTTGCCCCTACCATTAGTCGAAAAATGGCATATACATAATGAACAGGATATGCTTCGCAGATTCAAACGTGACCTTGGCTACTTCACTAACACTCTCAACGAATATGGTGAACATGAAATAGAGTATCTCAGTATATCGTTTGCCGCCATGGAACAACACGAATTTGAGAGGTTCTATAACCAATGCATTGACCTTGTTCTCAATAAGTACATCAAAGGAATTGACAAAGATGATTTAATCACAGAAATAGAAGAATTCAAATGAAACCACAGGTAGGACAATATC
>JAUUNK010000242.1 GCA_030844565.1 Bacteroides ovatus | reverse complement strand
ATGACTCGCAAGCAAAACAGGATGAGGCACGCCAGAAACATATCAATGAGTTGTTCTATTATTGGTACTATTATTATCAGCTCCGGAGTTTGACTTTGTGGGATTTTAATACGGATACGAATATTGATGCGGATTTTGAGAGGATTGTCAGGCAATAGGATTAGATTAGAAATAGCTGCTGTCACAACTTATAAGGGTAACAGCAGCTTATTTTATTAATACTCTTCCAAACATTAGTATCTATAGCAGGCATAGACGATGTATCTCTTAGTAAAAGATTTGCATTACTTTCCTTTAATTTCTTCTTACAACAATTTTAATATCAACTGATTCGCCTTATCCACCACCGCCGTATCCAACGACGCCAGATAAATCAGTGTAGTCCTTTCCGAATCATGTCCCATCCCCTCGCTAATCACCGCCACCGGAATATTCTTGCTCTTCGCTATGCTCGCCCACGAATGCCGCGCCACATACATCGTTAAAGGTATAGAAAGCCCCAGCCTTTTGGCAATCTCTTTCAATTTACGATTGACCAGGAAGAGAGCATTTTTATATTGTGTCCGCTCGTCTACGCCCGGTCTCCTGATGATAGGCAATAGATAAGGAGAATCATTAGCGGGATATTTGTCGACAATCTCCTGCATACAACTTTCCCAGCGGATGAAGAGTTGTTGTCCGGTCTTTTTGCGGCGGCAGGAAAGAATGCCATCGCTCAGGTTCTTCTTTTTCAGGTATGCCATGTCTACGAAAGACATGCCGCGAGTGTAGAAACTGAAAAGAAACATGTCGCGGGCATAGTCTAGGGAAGGCAACAAAGATAAGTCCATCTCCTTAATATCTTTAATGACTTTTAAGGGGATAGCTCGTTTCACAGTCTTTTCCACCCCGGTATAGACATGCTTGAAAGGATAACGCTGAATGGTAAATTCCTTTTCTACCGCACGATTATAGACTGCACGAAGGATACGCATGTAAAAAGAAATAGTGTTTAACGTCACATCCCTCTCTTTCAGATAAGCCTCGTAAGACATGATGAGGTCGGAGTCTATCTCTTCCATCAGGATGTCTTTGTCTCCCCGGAAACGCATGAAGCTGTTAAGAGTAGTCATATAAGTCTCGCTTGTGCGTATCTTTCCCTGTTGCTTCAAGTGGTTAATCACGTTTCTCATAAAGGTGAACAAGAAGTCTTCTCTCGAATGATTGCAGAAACAGGCCACAAGGTCACCGGTGGTATAAAACACACCTTTACGCTCCAGTGAAGAAATTATTCTCGCTAACTTGTTTATATCTCTTTTTAGATTCTCCCGGATTGCAACAAGATATTCTCTTCGCTTTCCCTCCTGCGATGTAAACATGATTTCCGCTGAAACCGGGTCCCATTCTTCCGGAAATATGCTATAACCGGTCCTTATTTGTCTCACAGTCCGGTCGTGTATAACTTGATAGTACAACGTACCTTCTTTGCCTTCTACGCTAGAAAGGCGAAATTTTACTTTAAGTGATGCCATTTACGATTATTATTTAAGATGAATTAATCTCATAAAGATGCAATATTCCGTATATTTATACCTCGTTTTGGAGAGAAAACTTTGCAACGGGAAGAGAATATGTACAGAATTACGTATAAAGATACCAGTTTTCGCAGACATTCTGCATAAATAGTATGATTATATGCGCTTTTGGACAGAAAGATAAGCCGGGTTAGTCGTAGAGGAAGGACTCGTTGGTCGTAGAGGAAGGAGTCGTTGCTTTAAAACCAAGGAAATTTATCCACTGGGAAAACTCTTTTTTTCTCTTTATCCAGGCTATTTTTCTCTATTTGCTTATTTTTGATGACATAGAAAGGAGTAACAAATAGGGCTGTTTTCACTTTCTCTTCTTTCATATTACTACTATATAAGCCGTATTTGAATCAATAGAGCTTATTTCCAGGAGAAATACCTTCAACTGCATTTATCCTAAGTACAATTCCTGCCTTTCTTTAGAAATTGCTAAGCACAAGTCGGCATTTAAGGAGCTTGAGCAGCGCATATTTATGAGAGTTATCCTAAAATGTATAAAACTACATCCCGACGAAACGAACAGGCAGACGCCACACTTTCCAGAAAGAAATGATGACGAAGCGGCAGCGATTGCCTGCAAGCAACCTAAGAAACAAGAATAAAAGATGCAGGTGGGCAGAGAGAAAATTGCGGCGCTGAAACTGTGGTTGGACTCCTAATAAATCAGCTATTAAAGAGTGGCTTCCCAGGTATTAATACCTGAGTTGTCAAGTGTTAATACCTATCACGATGGATGTTAATACCTGACAACTCAACTGTTAACACCTGACAAGCCGATTATTAACAGCCATCGCCCAGGCTGTAAACACCTTGTACACAAGCTATTACAGACATGGCGGCAACTAGGCTCAAATGGGGAAATTTTCCACACTCCTTTCCACACATTTCCTCAGCTTCCACACTCCCGCTTTCTATCCGCGGCAAGACAACACGCTGTTCATCAATATTTTATAATTTTATTCTTTTTGTGGCACATTCCTTGAACATTATTAACCGTGCCTATCCGGATGGTATGCCGCCGGAAACGCGCCCCAAAAGAGTAGCAACTTAAAACTTGGAATAATTATGAGAAAATTAGTATTAGTAGCAGTTATGTTTATGTTTGTTTGTGGTGGTTCATTCCTTGCCCAGGCTCACAATTCTGTAAAAGCTTCCGCAGCCCAAACAGAAGTGAAAGACACAACAGTGGTCAATGACACAATTGTCAAAGACACCACAAGTGTCGAGCCTGTCAAGGAGTAACCCAAAACGACAGACTTAACAGTTGGCCGAAGAACAGTAAGCACACTACACAAAAAAGCCATCCCTACTTCGTCTATTCAGGGGATGGCTTTTTTTATTTTCATAGATAAAGAAAATATCGTATTTTTGAGGATTAATTCAATATTCATCCAATCAAAGTGAAAAACATGAAACTAAAAAGTCTTTTTATGGTGGCTTTTGCAATCGTACTCTTCTGCAATTGCCAGAATCAGAAACCAACCAGTTTTACAGTTGCTTCCTACAACCTCAGAAATGCAAACGGCTCCGATTCCGCCCAGGGAAACGGATGGGGACAGCGCTATCCGGTGATTGCAGAAATTGTGAAGTACCATGAATTCGACATCTTCGGCACACAAGAATGCTTTATACATCAACTCAAAGATATGAAGAACGCACTGCCGGACTACGACTATATCGGCGTGGGACGCGACGACGGAAAGGAGAAAGGTGAACATTCCGCTATCTTCTACCGCACGGACAAGTTCGACGTTATAAAGAAAGGAGATTTCTGGCTGTCGGAAACTCCCGACGTACCCAGCAAAGGATGGGATGCCGTCTTGCCGCGCATTTGTAGCTGGGGACATTTCAAGTGCAAAGATACAGGGTTTGAATTTCTTTTCTTCAACCTCCACATGGACCACATCGGCAAGCAGGCACGCGTAGAGAGTGCTTTCCTGGTGCAACAAAAAATGAAGGAATTGGGAGAAAACCTTCCGGCGATATTGACCGGAGACTTCAACGTGGACCAAACCCACCAATCATACAAGGCCCTCGTGGGGCAAGGCGTACTTTGCGATTCTTACGAAACATGTGACGAACGCTATGCACTCAACGGTACTTTCAACAGTTTCGACCCGAACAACTTTACCGAAAGCCGCATTGACCATGTCTTTGTATCGCCTACCTTCCACGTGAAAAAATACGGAGTACTGACAGATACTTACAGAAGCGCACAGGACAAGGAAGCGGAAGTAAAAGATGGTCCCGAGGAAATTTCTCTAAAAGCTTATCAGGCACGGACACCCTCCGATCACTTCCCGGTGAAAGTAGAACTTGAATTTTCCCAGGAATAAGACGCATGAGCATGAAACACATCCTAAAATCCAGTGTGCTCATCGCTCTCTGCGCCATCACCACGACTGTCGGTGCACAGGGATTCGTCCATCAGCAATCCGACGGTTATGTATGGCCCACAGACTCCGCCGTACTGAAGAATCTGGATAAATGGCAAGACCAGAAGTTTGGAGTTATATTCCACTGGGGACTCTATTCCGTGCCGGGCATCGTGGAGTCTTGGTCTATCTGCTCGGAAGATGAAAGCTGGATTCCGCGTCCCGACCATCTCTCGTATGAAGAATATAAGAAATGGTATTGGGGACTGAAAGATAGCCTGAACCCCACTCAGTTCGACTCGGACCGCTGGGCGGACATCATGGCAGATGCAGGTATGAAGTACGTGATTTTCACCACTAAGCATCATGACGGTTTTTGCATGTACGACACTAAAGAAACCGATTTCTCGATTGCCCACGGTCCTTTCGGCAACGACCCGCGACGGGATGTAGCGCGCCATGTGTGGGATGCGTTCCGAAAGAAGAACTTCATGATAGGAGCTTATTTCTCCAAACCGGACTGGCATTGCGAAAATTACTGGTGGCCTTACTTTGCCACTCCCACCCGCAACGTAAACTATAAAATAGACCGGCATCCCGAACGGTGGGAAAAATACAGGGAGTTCACCACACGCCAGATTAATGAATTAATGACTAACTACGGGCATATCGACATCTTGTGGCTCGACGGCGGCTGGGTGCATGCCCCTAAGCAGGATATTAAGATGGATGAAATTGCAGATAACGCACGCCGCACGCAACCCCATCTGCTCGTAGTGGACCGAACCATCCGGGGACGCAACGAGAACTATCGCACACCCGAACAGACGATTCCCGATAAACAGTCTTTGTCTCCCTGGGAAAGCTGCATGACGCTGACTCGGGATTGGGGATACGTTCCGGGCGCTTCGTATAAACCGGCGGCTAAAGTGATTGCAACCTTAGCAGAAATCGTGGCAAAAGGCGGATGCCTGCTATTAGGAGTGGGCCCCACCCCCCAGGGAACGATTGACGATATGAGTATCTCCCGCCTGAAAGAGATAGGCGCCTGGCTGCGCGTCAACGGAAAAGCCATTTATAATACCCGTCCCACGCCTATCTATCACGACGGAAACGTATGGTTCACCGCTGCCAAGGATGATAAAACGCGGTATGCCATCTATGCCCTGCCGGAAAAAGAACAATTGCCGGAAGTCATCGAATGGACGGGCAATCTGCCCAAAGGCAAGATGATATTGTTACAGAATGGGAAAAGCGTGAAATATCTGAAAGAGGGAGAGAAAGTGAAAGTGTATCTGCCCAAGAACCTTAAAAACGAATCGCTCGCCTTTAGTTTTTCTCCGGCTAAATAAGAGAATAGGATAAAAAAATATCAAACGCTGTCAGGAACCTGCCTGATGGCGTTTGATTATTAAAAAAGTTGGAATCCTTTCCACAAATTACCTTCGGGGAGCGGCGCCTCCAGTTCTATCGGTTGCTTAGAAATGGGATGGACAAACTGCACGCGGCGGGCATGCAGACAGATGCTACCGTCAGGGTTGGAACGGGGAGAACCATACTTCAAATCTCCTTTAATGGGGCATCCCATCTTTGCGAGCTGGCAACGAATCTGGTGATGGCGCCCAGTCTTCAAGTCTACTTCCAAAAGAAAATAATTCTCGGAATGCCCAATAAGACGGTAATGCAAAATTGCCTTCTTGCTATTGGGAACTTCTTTTTCGTAAGCATAGCTTTTGTTCTGCTTCTCGTTACGCACCAGGAAGTGGACCAATTCTCCTTCGGGCACTTTAGGAGCATTCTTCACCACTGCCCAATAGGTTTTCTTCACTTCGCCGTTGCGGAACATGTCATTCAGGCGAGCCAATGCCTTGCCGGTCTTGGCAAAAATGACAAGACCGCTTACGGGGCGGTCCAGCCGGTGGGTGACACCGAGGAAAACATTTCCGGGTTTCTGATACTTCTCCTTCAAATACTGTTTCACAGTTTCAGAAAGTGGTGTATCCCCCGTCTTGTCTCCCTGGACAATCTCGGAAGCGGTCTTGCTGACTACAATAATGTGGTTGTCTTCGTATACAACAGTCATTCTACCTGATTACATGTTCATACCACCATCTACCTGAATTACCTGGCCCGATACGTATGACGACATATCCGAAGCAAGGAAGGTAGCAATGTTAGCTACGTCTTCAGGAGTACCTCCACGACGCAAAGGAATCTTCTTGCACCATTCAGCTTTCACTTCTTCGGAAAGGGCTGCTGTCATGTCGGTCATGATAAAGCCCGGAGCAATAGCGTTGGCACGGATACCACGGGAACCCAACTCCTGAGCGATGGATTTAGCAAGTGCAATCATACCGGCTTTGGATGCAGAATAGTTAGCCTGACCAGCATTGCCGTGAACACCTACTACGGATGCCATGTTGATGATGCTACCTGCCTTCTGCCGCATCATAATCGGAGTACAAGCGTGAATGAAGTTGAACGCAGATTTCAGGTTCACGTTAATTACCATGTCCCATTGCTGTTCACTCATACGCATCATCAGACCATCGCGCGTGATACCGGCGTTGTTTACCAGAATATCAATGCGTCCGAAGTCTTTGTGGATTTCTTCCACCACCTTGGCAGTGTCTTCAAAGTTAGCAGCATTCGAAGAATAGCCTTTCGCTTTCACTCCATAAGCCTCGATTTCACGCACTGTGTTTTCAGCGTTTTCGTCAATAACCAAGTCTGTAAATGCGATATTTGCACCTTCTGAAGCAAATTTCAAAGCAATAGCCTTACCAATGCCACGAGCAGCACCGGTCACAATGGCTGTTTTTCCATCTAATAATCCCATACTAAAAGTTTATTTAATTAAATATCAGTCTTATGAAGCGCACCGAAGACAAGACTCACTACATATCTGTCTCTTGTCTCATCATCCAAGTCAGGTCCTATCTGCCCCCGGATATACGGCACCTCTATTCCTTTTACGCAATAATGCATTAAGTCAGCAGTCATATTCACATCATCAATTTGGAAAACTCCTTTCTCCTTTCCTTCCTGCAACACTGCTTTAAACAATTGGATTTCTTTAGCATCAAACTTCTTGCGCACCTTTTCCACCCTCCAGATATCGCGGAAGAAGTTGGCACGAAGTGTACCGTTTCTATAAACCACTTCCTTCACAGCATCCAAGCGGGTATAAATCATCTCAATAATTTTCTTATCTGGAGAGATATCCTTTTCAGCCACTCTTTTCATCATATCCAAAAGAATATTAAGTTCTGATTCTACAACAGCCAGATAAATTTCATCTTTACTTTTAAAATAAGTATAAAGCGTTCTCCGACCTTTTTTAGAAGCAAGAGCGATATCATTCATTGTCGTATTTTCAACTCCCATCTTAGCAAAAAGCTGACGGGCGACGTCTACTAATCTGGCTTTTGTTTTTGATACGGTCATAGGTTATTTATTGCACATTGCTTAATATTTTGAGCAAAAGTAACTCTTTTCTTTAGACCATACAAGAAAACCCTTTGATTATTAACATTTGTATATCATCCGCATCAAGCAAGTTACTTCACCTATTTACTAGGCTGGCGCGCTCTCTTAACACTTTTTATAGAAAACATCTCGCACATAATTTGTTTTTCCGCAAAAAAGCCGTACCTTTGCACCCGTTAAACATCGCGGAGTGGAGCAGTTGGTAGCTCGTTGGGCTCATAACCCAAAGGTCATTCGTTCGAGTCGGATCTCCGCAACTAAAGAAAAGAATCGCAAACATGCGGTTCTTTTTTTGTTTCTGGGGGCAGGGGAACAAAAAAATAGGGGTCAGTCCGAAAACCCTGTTGGAATGTTAAATCTAAGCCGCTAGTTTGCAT
>JAUUNK010000241.1 GCA_030844565.1 Bacteroides ovatus | reverse complement strand
ACAAGCCGTCCGAGAAAAATGGGATATTGGCTCAACTATCCGAATCCTTATCCCGATACAGACTATGAGTTGCCTCCCTTGTCGGAGGATACCAGCCTGATGCTCGCACCTCCGTTTACCGAGTCTTCGTCCGTCCATTCACCTGCCAAAAAAACACGTCCGGCGGGAAATAACAAGGACGGATCGACAGAAATCACTGACACACGGGGTTCGGAAGGTATAGAGATTACAGAAGGCTTATTGAAGATCAACGGGCGACAGGTTTCCCTGCCTTTATCCTATACAGCTATGGTACACATTTTCGGCAAAGAGAGAATCATATTCACGCATCGGACGATGCAGGATGACAAAGGCAAGACTGTGCAGTATGACAAACGGGGGTTCCTCGTCTGGGACAATGCCGGGGTGTCTGCCGTCCGGAACGAAGAGAACGCCTATAACATTTCTGCCATCTATCTATGGGTGACGGAAAACAAGGAATCTGTTAGAAACCTTCCTGCCCCGACCGGTGTGTTCTGCGGCGAAATTGTAGTGGAGGGTATCAGGTGGAACCGAAAATCCGGCATGGCAATCCGTAGCGGAGAACTGGAAATAATGACGTCCGCATCGGAAGGATATATGGAAATCACATTTGCCAATAGCCGAAACCGAAAGTACACTTGGCAACATTATCGGGATGCGATGGTTGAAAATATGCAGGCGGCGTTCATGGAAAGGAATCGGCTTGTGAACAAATCCTTTGGCCAACAGCCAGAGGAAGCCTTTACGTCAGCTGAAACCTGCGGAACTTTCCTTTCCCACGTAGTCCGTGCTCTTGAAGCCGGGTATTCTATGGGCAGGAGCGTGCGTTATCTAAAAACGAGCCTGCTCCTACCTCTGACAGAGGCGGCGATAAAATGTAGTGAGTACGGCTCTGTCAAGGCATCAGACATGCTTTCCGTGTATTCGGGCTGTGTGCTTCTCGGTTATGAAAAGTTGAATATGAAGCGGTTTTGCGAAACAATGGCTAAGAAGGGCATTCGCGATTTCGTGTTTGACACATTGATCCGCTGCTGCGTTCCTGATTGGGAAGTCACGGAATATACCGTATTCCCGAAAATTAAGAAATGGATCTCCTCACAAGTGGAAAGTGGAAGCATAACGGAAGCGAAAGCTGCATTAAAAAATATTTCTTGTATTTCAGAGAATATCCTGATAACAGATGCGCTGATTACATCAACTTTAAAAATATAAAACAGTATGGAACCAACAAAAACAACCGAAAAATTCACGAGTGTGCATAAAACTTTCAGTTACACTCCTCAAAGTGCACTGACAAACCAATGGTCAAACTTGGCATTTGGGATAGGTATGGTCGTCGTACCTTTGATTTATCCTTTTGGGTTACGTATCAGGCGGGCAGTCATCCTCTCTCCAGAAGTCTTTTCCACGATTTTGATTATTGGCGGTGTATTACTGCTTATAATGACATTCTTTGACATTCCGAAGAATTTCGATCTTTATTCAGCTAATTAATTCCTTATTTATTAATAAAAACAATTTGAAAAATTATGAATGCAAAATTATTGAAGAACCTGTTTATGACATTGGTCATAGCAATTTTTATCTCTTCCTGTTCATCTGCAAATGATTGTACAATGGCTTCCGATGAAGGTGTAGCTAAAGTAAAGGAACTTGTAAAAAAACATGTGGATATAAACGAATGTAAAATTTACCGCATAGAATGGAAAGAAGATAGGCAAGAACGCAAATTGGAAAACGTATTGAGCCAAATCAGCGTAGATTACATCGACAAGAAGGACAATGACTATAATTTGACCATTAATTATACGGATGGTGAATTTGTACCCGAAGAACCGAGAAAAGGAAAATTCGCATCAAATTCTTATAAATATACTACAGCCATTGAGATTGACGGAATGAATGCCGAGGAAATACGGCACAATATTGCCAGTGGCGGTGAATTGGTAATCCTTCAGGAAGAAGGCGAACAATATGAGTTCAAATCGGTAGAAAAATATATGCTGTATATGCGTCCCGTCCCCAAAGATTACGAAGACCATTGGAAGAAATGGGGTGATGACAAAAAAAAGGAGTATCGGCAATTGCGCCAGATGTTCGAACTCAATTTTATCAAAAAGGACGAACAAAAGGAGGTCAGGGGAAGACACGTTTGGACGAACTATTACACCGTGCCGTTTGAAACTAATGAAGCCGGTGAAGTTGAAATAGAACAATAATCCTGTTTGCCCATGACACTGTTTGTCAATACACCAAAGATAACCGACGGCGAAGTGGAAGAGCTGTTCTCTGCCGGAATGTCACTTCTGTCCTGCAAGGCTTTCCCTGCCGCTTATTTGTGTTTCAACCGCATTCCGAACAAGGATTTCAGGCTGTTGTACAACAAGGCGCTATGTTGCTTCATGGTAAAATGGCATGATGAATGTTACAGATTGCTTTGTGAGGCGGAACGGCTTATGTCCGGTGGGGATGTTATCCGCATGGCAGAGTTACCCGAAGCATTCCTTCGTTATGATTATGATGAAGGGCATCCTTTTTATCCCATGCCGCACGGTATTCCGGTATCTTTGGCATACAGGCAACTGCTGCGCTTAAAAGCGGAAACCGCATTCAAATTGCATTTGTATAGTGAAGTCAAGGCTATTTCCGGGCGTCTGGGGGGCAAGTACCGGCATATTGAAGAACTAATCTTAAAAATTGGGAACAATGACTTGTAAAGAGATATATAATCTGCACGCATTCAGAGCTAAGGAGTCCGATTTACACGATGCGTATTGGGATGTTCCGCTTGATAGTCGGGACGAAACCCACAAAAACAATACTTCTCTGCATACAGCCTGCTATTTTGCAGACATAACCGCAGTAGGCATACTGCTGGACAGAGGTATGGATGTCAATGTAAAAAATGATGACGGCGACACACCATTGTGCGTTCTGGCAAGATGCAACCCTTGTCTGAACGATGCCGTCTTTGCCGATATTGCCGGACTGCTGCTTTCCAAGGGGGCAAGAGTGCCACGGTCAGGCAAGGATACAACCGCCTTGATAGAAGCGGTACGCAACCGCCACTTCCTGATGGCTGATATTCTCTTGGAATCGGGAAACCGTATCGATTCTACCGGTCCGGGCGGTGACAATGTGTTGCACGTCCTCTGTCTATCTGCCGGACTCATCGCGGACGACATCAGGCGTACAGAAAGACGGATAGCAGACTTTTCTGAACGGTGGTACTCGGAAAAATCCAAACAGGAGACAGTTGATGAATTGGAAAACCTGCGGGAGGCGGACAGGCAGTGTTGCCACACGGCAAGACTGATTCTGGAAAACGGGCAGATAGACCCAGAGGAAAAGAACGACAGCGGAAAGATGCCTTTTGACATAGCCTCAGAAAACGGTGCCCGAAAAATCGGAGCATTGTTGTCGGGGCAAGATCCCGAGACGGACGAGCTTGCCGCTCTTGCCGGAGGGTTGGACATCTTTCAGGCATTGTGGTACAAGGACGAAGCGGCATGGGATGCCCTGCTACGTTCCGGTGTAGAGACTCAGACCGTCTGCGAGGATAAAAATCTATCCGACTTTCAGGGCAAATCCCCCTTGGGATGCGCTTTGTCATGGAATAACTACCCAGCAGCGGAAATGTTGCTCAGGGGCGGTGCTGATCCGAATTTCAAGGACTCGGAAGAGCGGACTGCTTTTGCCGTATGGATGAATGAAAAAAAATGCTGCACAGAAAATAAGGAGGAATGCTTGCATTTCCTCCAATGCCTGACAGAGTGCGGGTGGAATCCAGAGTCCCCAGCCGATAAAGAGGGTAACACGGCATTATCCGTTGCTTGCCGAAGAGCAGGGAGTGAATTAGGGAATTGGGCTGTCCGTTATCTCGTGAAGAACGGGGCTGATGTCAATGCCGCCAATATGCAAGGCCAGACTCCGGCAATGAACCTCTATGGAGGATGCTTCTGGAACGGGAATATTCCCCGTATCGCAGGTTTCCCACGATCATATCCATATGGTGGACGCAGCTGCACAGGAGAAGATGCGGAGATACTTGAAATCCTGCTTGAAGCCGGGGCAGATATAAACGCCAAGGACAAATGGGGTAATACCCTGTTGCATTATATCGCAGCCAGCTCGATAAGGGGGGCGAAAGAAGCTGCTGCCCTTGTGACAGACTTCGGTACTCCGGATGTGAACGCCGTGAACAACGAGGGAAAAATGGCTTTGGACATTGCAGCGGAAAAGAACAATGAAACTCTTGTAAAATTTTTATTGAAATATAGTTGATAATCGTATGGACAATAACATGACTTTTTTGAATGCGTGCCGCAACGGACAGAAAAGCATTGTACAGATATTCCTTAAAAAAGGAGGCATCAATGTAAATAAACGGGATGCGGAGGGTAATACTCCGTTGTATTATGCTTGCCTGAAAGGATTTAGGGACATTGTGACTATTCTACTGGACAACGATGCGGATGTTTCCATTGCCAATAACTCTTCGGAAATTCCTTTACATGCAACTGCCAGAAGTGGGAACAAGGAAATAATAGGAAAACTGATCCAATATGGGGCTAATTTGGATGCTACAGACAAGGAAGGACGTACTCCTTTAATTTGTCTCCTTGACAACAAGCGCACCGATGCAGCACTGTTTCTGATAGAACAAGGTGCAGACACGGAAATAACAGACAATACAGGTCATAAAGCAATAGATTACGCTACAGCCCACGGGTTACGTGAAGTGGTGACATGTCTGTCGGTGAAAGAGACAACCGACGGACATGGAAACACGCCACTGCATCAGGCGGTTTTCAACGGACAATCAGAAACAGTCCGTATGCTACTTCCCACTTCGGGCAATATGCTGAATGCGCCGAACGATGCAGGAGAAACGCCACTGATTATTGCTTGTATGAAAGGCAACCTTATCATAGCAGACTTACTGATCGATGCCGGTGCAGAAGTGAATAAAGCCCTTTTGAACGGGAATACTCCCTTGCATTTTGCTGTTTGGTCGGAAAACAAGTTTATTGGCCGGAAATTGATAGCGACCAATGCACAAGTGGATGCACAGAATGAAAATGGGGAAACACCCCTTATCCTTGCAGCCAGAGAAGGAAACAACGAGTTCGCCGCACTGCTTGTGGAACACGGGGCGAACGTGAACCTTGCGGATAATCTTCAACGGACGGCATTGTATTATGCCGGCGAGCGAGGTTATAACGAAATAGTGGAAATGCTTTTGACAGCAGGAGCAGAAGGATAATATATCACACATATTTACATAATTAAATAATTGACAGTATGACAAAAGAAAAATCAAATCCTCAAAGTCCTGAGGAAATGGCAAAGACGGCTCAGGAAGCCGCTGTAAAATCAGCAATGGAACAAGCTCAAGCCATGTTTGGAAACATTCCGGGATTTCAAATGCCCGGTGGTATGCAGGAACAAATTATGACCCAGATGGGAAGCGGAGTTCCTGATATGGCTGAAATTCAGGCACAGCAGGAGGCTATGCTTAAAGCTGCCGGTGTTGATCCGGCAGTGGTTGCACAGGCAGGTATGCAGAATATGGCATTTGCCCAGCAAATGATGCAGGAAGCAATGGACGGTACTCTTGGTAAAGGGTTGTCTTCATCCGATGCTATGGCGCAAATGATGGAAGCCTTCGGGGATGACGGGTGGACTATCAACAGATCCGAAACCGGGAAACTGGATGCAGAACAGCTACGTCTATTAGCGTTCGGTGCCCCCATGCTGGTTTACAATGATGAGAAGGTAGACTCGCTGGCCGATGATGAAGATGTTGAAACCATCAAATGCACACTTAAAGATTGGTGGAACGTCACAGACAGGGAGAGCACATTGGATATTGTCAAATGGTTACTGGAAGAGGGACATCACGCCGAAGCCGATGAGGCTCTGGCGGAAATCCATAAACGCAGGATTGAGAATATATCCCAAGAAGAACGATGTGACGAGGAAAGCAAGATGGGAGATGTATGCCTGATAATGGAGAGTATGCTTGAAAACGGCTGGTGTCCGAAAGGGCAAATGCCGGACAGTGTCATTGCATGGGATCTGGTGCGGGTCGTGAACCTCGGACGCTGGGCATATCTTTGCGGCTATGTGAATGAGGATGAGATGTGGCAGATCATGCAGGTAGCGGCAGACATCGCACTCGAACACTTTTCTTCATGGGAGGAATACGGCCGGAGTTTCATCATGGGACGTGGTGTATGGCATGGTGAGCCTGTTGACAGTGAAACGGCATACGAGATCGTAGAACTCTTGCTGGAGAGTGAAGAATCACCGTGGAAGCAGTCAAGTTTTAGAGCAAAATAAAGAACAAACTTAAAAACGAAACAAATATGAAACCAGAAAATGAAGAAAAGATGGATCAGGAAAAACATTTTCCCAGTCATTTCGGAGAGGTCTATGATGCCATGCCGGAGAAATTCGAAAAGCGTGAGAACAAGTTCAAACCAATTATTTATTGGGTACTGACAGCTGTATGTGTATTGCTTGTCATTTTTCCCGAATGGTTGCCATTTATCCCCTCGTGGCTGATACGGGTAGTTGGTGTTGTCGGAGCTATCTATTTGGGTTTAACCGCATTGGTCGCAGACCTTAGTATCTATAACCGTGAAAGCGGTGGTGAAGTGAAGCGTTACAAGACCAAAAAGTTCATCAGTAGCATGACTGACAAAGAGGATATTGTCGACGCTTTTAACCGCCATGATTTTGAGTACCTGTGCGATCTGCCCAGCGGTAATGATCAGCCTGTGCAGCTGCAAGTGGAAAAGGATGAAACAGGACATGAATTCTATTGTATCTTGGTTACTTACACTCCGGGATATAAGATTGTCGGACTTGCGGATCCCATTATCCTCACCGGGGATGAATATGAAAAGAACAAAGTATTTATCCAACATATGTGCGATCATGATGCTGACTGACAACCGGCATCGTTTCTCGTAAAAATCCCCTAATCGGAAGGAAAGCCACATGCGATCTCCTGTTATCGGTTTATGCGGCTTTCCTTGTTTTCCCAAATGAAAATTATGCAGCTGGTTAATTGGATATTGCTTTTTCTTGCAACGTTGTTTGGTTATTTGGATAGCATGAAAGCAACCTCGTTGTCACAAGATACCATACGGGATGAGGCTTACCAGCTTTATCCGCTGGGGATTGCTTGCCGTAATAATGATCTGGAAACCATAAAACGATTACTTGCAGGAAAAGATGAACCTATGGCAATGGGTAACGATTGTTATGAGTTTGATATACTCTATACGGCAATCTATTTTAACAAAGAAGATGTGCTAAAATACGCTCTTACCCGATACAAGGATATTAACGATAGAGTATATAGTGATGAATACGGACTTACGCTTCTGACATACGCTTGCAAATTGTCTAACGTAAAGTTAGCCCGTATCTTGCTGGAGCATGGCATTCATGTAAATGGTTGTCAAAGTCCATACGACACTTACAAAGTATATCCGATTATGGAAGCCATTGCCAATAATAACATTGAACTGGTACGGTTGCTCTTAGAGTATCATGCAGATCTTAATGTAAAGGATAGTAACGGCATCACCCCTCTTGCTTTGGCAAAGGAAACAGGTGCAAAGGAGATTGAAAATTTACTTTTACAAGGGATGAAACAACAAAAGTAATGCTAACAACGCAGGATAATGGATAAGCTGTTTTCTGCTGACCCATTAGTAACAATAGTGCGAAACATGAGAATTATAAAAATAATATTGTATTACTTACTATTGGCAAGTAGCC
>JAUUNK010000240.1 GCA_030844565.1 Bacteroides ovatus | reverse complement strand
ATACGTGCCGATTCCCGCCTCTTTCAGCCGTCGGTAGTTTTCTACGGTGGTGGCGGCGATGTTCACGTTGACTCGGCGGATAGCTCCGTTTTTGTGGCGGATGCTGTAAATGGTTTCGATAGATTCGAGGATATATTCGATAGGATTCCTCAACGGGTCTTCTCCCGCTTCGAGTGCCAGGCGCTTATGTCCCATGTCCTGCAAGGCAATGACTTCTTTGCGAATCTCTTCTTGCGTCAGTTTCTTGCGGGCTATGGTCTTGTTCTTCAGGTGATAGGGGCAATAGATGCAACCGTTCACACAATAGTTCGACAGGTAGAGCGGGGCGAACATCACGATGCGGTTGCCATAAAACTTTTGTTTAATCTCTTTGGCCAGGTGGAAGATGCGGTCGTTCAGGTCCGGTTGGTTACATTCCAGCAGCACAGCGGCTTCGCGATGGCTGAGGCCTTTGCAGGTGGCTGCTTTGTCGATGAGTTGTTCAATCAGGGCACGGTCGTTCTTGTGGTTACGGGCATATTCCAGCGTATCCAGAATCTCTTCGTGGTGGATAAATTCTTCTGCTTGGGGTGAGTCTACTTTATACACTTCTTCTTTGTTGTTTTTATCGACGTTCGCCGAAATCGCCTCGGGAGAAAGAGATTTCGTAGCCGATGTCTTTTAATTCCTGTTCTAATAATCTGATTCCTTCCGCCGATTCTGCTCCGAGGGAGGCTTTGTTGGCGTAGAGTTCATATTTCTTTCGTTCCTTCGGGGGAGAGAGGTTGGGCATCACTACATTGGCGCCCGCCAATATTCCCCGGCTGCGGCCGTCCGGCGCCAGAGTAGCCAATGCCGTAGTGGCAGGTATCAGTGCTTTGGGGTGCATCAGCCTGAGGATGGATATTAGCAGAAGGGTCTGCTCCACCGTGCCGCTGGGATAGTTGGCGAAAGGAGTATCTGCATGGGGGATGAAAGGACCGATACCAATCATTTCCGGTCGGAAGTTTTCGATGAAGCAAAGGTCTGCTACCAGATGGTCTGCCGTTTGTCCCGGGCTACCCACCATCATTCCTGTCCCGGTCTGGTAACCTATCTCTTTGAGGTCGTGCAGGCATTGCAGCCGGTGGGAGAGGGACATTCCTTCGGGATGCAGTTTGCCGTAGTGGGCGGCATCGTAGGTTTCGTGGCGCAGTAGATAGCGGTTGGCTCCTGCCTGGAAGAAACGCAGATATGTTTCGTATGGTTTTTCCCCAAAGGAGAGGGTGATGGCGCAATCCGGATATTGGGACCGGATGGTTGCCACTGTTTCCTCTAGGTAATTGTCGGAGAGAGCCGTGTCCTCTCCGCCTTGGAGCACAAAAGTACGGAATCCTTTTGCATATCCTTCTTCGCAGCAGGCAAGGATGCTCTCTCTGTTCAGCCGGTATCGTTCTGCGCGGCGGTTCCCTTTCCGGATGCCGCAGTAGTAGCAGTTGTTGCGGCAGTAGTTGCTGATTTCAATCAGTCCCCGGACGTAGACTTTGTTTCCGAAGTGTTGCCCGGCTATTTGCCGGGCTTGCTGGTGGAGATAGTCTCTGTCCTCCGTTCCGCATCCGGTAATCAGTTGCCTGTATTCTTCCGGTAGCAGACGGTGTTCCTGCCGCAGCTTGTCAATCAGCCATCTTGGCATACGATTCTTTTCGTTTGATAAGTTCCTGTACCAACTGGCGCCTGCCGGAAACAATGTCGTTGTGGGTGCTGGGTCCGGTGATGCAACCGCCTTCGCATGCCATCACTTCGATAAACTGCCCGTTGGCTTTTCCTGTCTTGGCGCAGGCACGCAGCAGGGCGATGTTCTTTTTGTTGATGTCCGAAATCTGAATGGCATTAATCTGGTCTGCTTCCTCTTTGAGGTAGGCTTTCACAGCTCCCATCACTCCGCCTGCCTGTGCAAATCCGTGTGCTTCGCGCACCGAGGTATATACTACGGAGAAAGGTTGCGTTTGCTCCAGTTGGATGTCCAGTCCGTCGAGAATAGACCCCACTTCTTCAAAGGTAAGGATGTAATCTACACATTCGTCGCGCTTCACTTCTTTGCGTTTAGCTACGCAAGGACCTACAAATACGATTTTAGCATCCGGATGCTTTTCTTTAGCGATGCGGGCGGCATAGTACATGGGTGAGCCGGTAGAAGAAACATACGGTTTCATGCCGGGAATATGCTTTTCTACCAATTCTATATAGGACGGGCAGCATGAAGTTGTCATAAAAGGTTGTCCTTCCGCCAGTTTCTCTTTCAGTTCATGTGCCTCGTTGCTGGTGGTGGCCATTGCTCCCTGAGCCACTTCGATGATGTCGGTGAAACCTATCTCACGGAAGGCTCCATACACTTGTTCGATGGAAGTGTTGAACTGTCCCAGGATAGAAGGAGCTACGATGGCTACCACCTTTTCTCCCCTCCGGATGGATTGCAACACATCGAATGTTTGTGAGATTTCAAAGATAGCTCCGAAGGGGCAAGCGTTCATACATTTGCCACAATAGATACATTTGTTTTCGTCGATGTGTTCCACGCCATGCTCGTCTTTGCTGATGGCCTTCACCGGGCATGCTTCCTCGCAGGGGACGGGCATGTAGATGATGGCGTGGTAGGGACAGCTCTTGTGGCAGATGCCGCAACTGATGCAGGTGTCGTGGTCAATCATAGCCTGCCCGTTTTTCTTGAAACGCACTGCACCTTTGGGACAGTTCATGTAGCAACTCCGTGCTACGCAACCCCGGCAGAGGTTTGTGATTTCGTAATTGATTTGTACGCAGGAAGAACATGCTTCGTCTATTACGCAGAGGATGTTCTCTTTCAGGTTGTTTTTCCGTTCCAATGCAGCTTTTGCATAGTCGGAGAGGGGAGTCAGTTCGTCGTGTTCGTCGCTCATGTCCATTCCCAGTAGCGGTAGGGATTTGTACTTCCATACGGCGCGTTCTTTGTGTATGCAGCATCTTCCCAGAGGTTTCGAGCGGCGAGGGCTGAGTTCGAGAGGTAGCCGGTCGATTTGTTCCACTAATTGGTCTGTTTTCCAGAGCCTGACAAGGTCCGCCAATAGCTTGTGGCGAACAATCATAATGTTGTTCGTAAATGCCATAATGTTTATTTAGGGTTGTTAGGGACTACAAAGATAGTAACTAGTTTGTTGATTTTCCTATTTCTGTAGCTTCTTCTTCAAACAATTGTAATACTTCGTGTGTTTCTTTGCAATGAGATAATGAAATGCCCATGATAGGTCTTTTTAATGATTGCTTTCCTCCGATAATGGATGGAGTGTCGCTTACCACACAAAATTACGCTTACTGGCTTCAGAAGAAAGCCGGCAATATATGCGTAGTGACCCCCAGTGCCCCGGATGCCCGGGATGAGGGGACGTATCCCGTGTATCGGTATTCGTCTATTCCCATTCCGATGCGTAAGCCCTACCGGCTGGGATTCCCCCGGATAGACTGGCCGTTTCATGAAAAAATCAATAAGCTGTCCTTTGAGTTGGTGCATGCCCACTGTCCGTTTTCTTCGGGTGCATTGGCTATGCGGATAGCCCATTCACAGCATATTCCCATTATAGCCACCTTTCACTCCAAATACCGTCTCGACTTTGAACGGGCCATTCCCTGTAAGCCGCTGGTGGATTACCTGATACGCAACATCGTCCGTTTTTACGAGATGGCAGACGAAGTATGGATTCCTCAGGCGGCCGTCGAAGAAACTTTACGTGAATACGGCTACCGCGGTTCCGTAGAAGTGGTGGACAATGGAAACGACTTTGCCGACGGTCCTTCCGCAGGCCTTCTGCGCCCCACTGCCCGCGAAGAGTTGAACTTGCTCCCTTCCGAGTTTATGTTCCTTTTTGTCGGACAGCACATCTGGGAAAAGAACCTAGCCTTCCTCGTGGATGCCCTCGACCTACTGAGAGATCTTCCTTTCCGCATGTTCTTTATCGGCTGCGGCTACGCCGCCTCCGACCTCAAACGGAAAGTGAAATCCCTCTCTCTCTCCGATAAAGTAACCTTTGTCGGTAGCATCACCGACCGGGAACGTCTCAAGCTCTATTATGCCGCTGCCGACTTGTTTCTTTTCCCGTCGCTCTACGACAATGCCCCGTTGGTAGTGCGCGAAGCTGCTGCCCTGCACACTCCGTCGGTGCTTATCGAGCATTCCACCACCGCCGAAATTGTCCGCGATTCTATCAACGGTTTTCTCAGCCCCAACAACATAGATGCCTACGCCACCCGCATCCGCGAAATCCTCTCAACCCCTGCCTTACTGGCGCAAGTAGGAGAAGAAGCCTCGCGCACCATTGCCCGCTCCTGGCAAAACGTCGCTGAAGAAGTCTACGACCGTTACCTTCACCTTATCCACCGCCCCTCCTTTAATTCATAATTCATAATTTATAATTCAAAATTACCCCATGTCCACCACTCCTTCCACTCCCTTCCGCCTCTCCTACGTTATTATTCCCGTAGTGATAGGTCTGTCTGTAGTTGCCTGGATGTTTGCCCGGGAATTTAATCCCGAGCTGTTCAAAGGCATTCATTTTTCCGCCCGCTTGGCAGGAGGCATCCTGCTTGGATTCGTGTGTATGTTTGGTCACGACCTTTCCTTTATTACACGTTTCCGCCTTCTATCGGAGAAAGCCCTTTCATGGCGTCAGGCATTTACGGTAGACATGTTGGGGCAGTTTACTTCCGCCATCACCCCCACTTCGGTGGGAGGGAGCAGTCTCGTTATCCTCTTCCTTAATAAAGAAGGGCTGAATGCCGGTCGTAGCACCGCTTTGATGATTATCTGCCTGTTTTTGGACGAACTCTTCTTTTCCATTGCCTGCCCCCTGGCGTTTCTGCTGTTTCCGTTTCACGAGCTGTTTGGTGAAGTAAGTGTCGTCTCCACCAGCATCAAAATATTGTTTTTCGTCATCTACGCTTGCATCGTGGTGTGGGCGTTGTTGCTCTATATCGCCTTGTTCCATCATCCCGAGTGGGTCAAGAAGATGTTGATGGCAGTGTTTCGTCTGCCTTTTTTGCGGCGGTGGAGTAAGTCGGCAAGCCAACTGGGAGACAATCTTGTAGTCAGTTCCAAAGAAATCAGCGGTAAATCCTTCTTTTTCTGGCTGAAAATATTCGGGCTTACCTGCTTTGCGTGGACCTGCCGCTATCTGGTGGTGAACGCCTTATTCTTTGCATTTTCCACCTCGGGCAGTCAGCTCCTTGCCTTTGCCCGGCAACTCATCCTGTGGATTGTCACCATCATCAGCCCTACTCCCGGCGGAAGCGGAGTAAGCGAGTATATGTTTAAAGTATATTATGCCGATTTCTTTACCGTTCCCGGCATGGCGCTGGTGGTTGCCTTTGTGTGGCGCATCATTACCTATTATATGTATCTGGTTATCGGAGTTATCATCATTCCGGGCTGGTTAAAGAAATGGAATAAACAACCCTAAAAATAAGTAACGTATGAGTGATCGTATTTTAGAGCGAAAAAGCCGTTGCGCCATGGTGGGCGCGCTGATGACCATTATTGGTTTGCTTTTTCTTTTTTATATAGTGAGTTCTCTGGTACATTCTACCAAGAGATACCTGGAAGAAACTAAAGTAGAAATGGTATGCAAATAAATTAATATTATTGGAAGAGTGGAGTAATCCACTCTTTTTGCGTACTTTTGTTGTCATCAATACGCTAAAGAAAGATTATATCATGGAAGAGAAAGATAAAGCTTGGAAGACAGTAAGCAGCAAGTATCTGTTTCGCCGCCCGTGGCTGACGATTCGTTGCGAAGACATGTTGTTGCCTAATGGAAACCACATTCCCGAGTATTACATCCTTGAATATCCTGACTGGGTGAACACTATCGCCATCACTACCGAAGGGAAGTTCCTCTTTGTCCGTCAATATCGTCCGGCGTTGGGACGCACCTCCTATGAACTGTGTGCCGGAGTCTGTGAAAAAGAGGATGCCTCGCCTATGGTATCTGCCCAACGCGAACTACTCGAAGAGACAGGTTATGGCAAAGGAGAATGGAAAGAATTTATGGTGTTATCCGCTAATCCGAGTACTCATACCAACCTAACTTATTGTTTTCTGGCTACCGGAGTAGAAAAAGTGGACAATCAACACTTGGAAGCCACGGAAGACTTGTCTGTTCATTTCCTAACTTTGGAAGAAGTGAAGCAATTATTGATGAAAGGTGAAATCGTTCAGGCACTGCATGCGGCTCCTCTCTGGAAGTATATTGCCGAACTCAGTGGAGAGAGATAACGGGTTCTTTGTAACGCTTTTGCCATCCCGCTTTTGCTATCTTACCTCTAATGTTGTTTCCTTCCGGCGGATTCCCCATCCGTCGCCTTTTGGCATCAGGATTTTAAATTTCATACTCCCTTTTATCTGTTTGTCGCTACCCTTAGAGGAAGTGTCGGACATATATATCCAGCACGTTGAGTATATATATCCTGCCTATTGGGTATATAATATATACCCTGCATGTGGAGTATATATATCCAGCACGCTGGATATATATATCCAACGACTTGGCTATATACATTTGTCCGAAACAATATAAACACAGGTCCCGTCTCTGAATAATATCTCTCTTTTTGTGAAATTTGTCCTATAAATACATGAAATATAGCTTGTTTCATATATGTATTTATCTAAACAAATAAAGGGCTCTGGAACGAGTCTCGGTTGTGTTGAGATGAAAAATGAATAGTTTATCCCAACCGGACTCGCCCATCGCCCCCTTCCCCAGGTGACTTTAGACCCCCTTACCAGGGTTTCACCTCACTAATAATCCCCCGTTCTAGCAATTCATGTAATATTTTGTGGTCTTTGCTACTCCGACAGCGTTTACCATGTGCCAGATGGTATATTCTCCAAGACCATGTCCGGTATTGGAAAGCTATCTCCACATAAATTTCTTTGTTGTTTGAGAAATAAAATCTCCAAATTCCTTTTTCCATTGTATAGTAGTAATAAGAGTGTGCTTATACCTTTTTCCCCTTACTTTATAGGTAACGGCGAATGCTGGGGAATGGCGGCTTGAAAGGCGTTTCAAACGGATTGTGATAGAAGATATTTCTCTTTTCATAAAGAATTGGAGATAAGAAAAGCCGGGTCCATATTTAGCGGAAAATGTGGAAAGGGAATTCTTTAACTGTGTTTGTATTCAGAATTCGGATGGGATAAGATAAGGAATGACTAAACTCTATGTACTATTATCTTTTGGTAGTTCTTCTAATAATTTTCTCCTGATTGCTTGTATATTTGATAAAATATACTCATTTTTGTGACATTAAAGTGTTCCGTTACCTATAAAATAACAGGCAGTTTAAATGGTAATTTATAATTGCTTATACATCTTCAAATAGTTAATTATTTCCTCATTAGCTTCATGTATTTTTTGGTTGTTGAATGGTTTCAGATAGGTTTTCTCCATAAAAAGCAATGAATGAGTTGAGGCTGTTTGGGTAGATATGGGCTGTACCATGATAGCCGCCCGCTTTCTGTTCTCCGATGATGGAAGACATGAAACTGATTAAATCTTTCTTTTCCATACTTCTTTGTTTTAATTTACATATTTAATTGTTTGTCTTTTTAGGAGCATTTTGCAGCGGAAGATATATATTTTCTTACAGCTCTTATTTCGTTTTCTAAAATAGCTATAACAAAGAAGCAAGCCAATTATTTCATTTATTCCTCCAATATCTGAATAAGTTAATGATCTCTATTATACAAGGTGTTTTAGAAGTTTCCTTCAACAACAGAACTTCATTTCTTTAGCCTTATAGGAAAGCTGTTTTCTACCCAAAGGATACCCAAAGCGGTAATAATGAGATAGGAAGGAGGTGGCAAAGCACCTAAATATGGGAAAGGGGAGTAGAAAAAGCCATAGTTCTTGTAGAACTTA
>JAUUNK010000239.1 GCA_030844565.1 Bacteroides ovatus | reverse complement strand
ATCCTCGGCCCCTTTGTCTTTGCCGTGAGCATGTTACCGGTATTTCAGAAACAGTTAAGTGTCTGGTTCGGGACCCTCTGTTCATCCTGCATGGTATTCACCGTCATCAATATCCTGAACCAAATCATGTGGCAGACTTTCAAAAACATCTATACAGAGAGTGCGGATGTAGTAGATGCCGCTACGCAACAACTACAATATCTCGGAATGGATCTCGCCCTGATCGGTGCCTATTGCAGCTGTTTCTGGCTCTCATCCAAAATCGTTGGGCATAGCGATGCCGGGAAAATCATCTCGAAAGCCGTATCCATCGTCACTACGGCTGCCACCATTGCCCTGATGGGCGGTGCTGCGGCTGGAAGCAAACTGACCAATGTCGGTGGTGCCGCTTCTATCGGAGAAAGTATCATAAACGACAATTCAAAAAAATAAGACCTATGAACCTGATGAAATTTAAAGGAGCAGACGATGCGGTCAAGCTGACCATCCGCCTTTCAGCCGGGTACTGTATTATCCTGACCATCGCTTTTGTATGCTGTACCGTCTATCTGTCCACTAAAATAGAAAAAGCGTACAGCCAAGCTCTTGTTATCGACACACACGGGGAAGTATATAAGACAAGCAGCCTATCGGCCAGTGATATGCGACAATACGAATACATGAACCATGTAAAGACCTTTGTGACCAACTGGTATGCCTTTGATGAGAGCTGTTATGAAAAAAACATATCACTCGCTCTCAACCTCATTGGAAACAAAGGAAAAGAGTTGTTGAACGAATATTACGATGTGAATATGCTGAACTCGCTCATTCAAAAGAATATCCGTTACGAGGTACGTATCAAAGACATAGAGATAAACACCCATACCATACCCGTTTCCGGGAAAATAACCTTTACGCAAACCGGCTATCGTGCGCGAGGCAGTATCTCACGAGAGATCGAAGCGGAGTTCACTATCTATGACATGTTGTCACGAAGCGAGGAAAACGCACATGGAGCCAAGATAGAGGATTGGATAGTCCGCTATTCAAAGCCGGTGGAAAGCGACGGTACATCTCCGATAGAGACGATGCCCGGAGAGAGAAACGAAAACCTATCAGAATCCTCAAATAAGAACGACCATGGAAGTAAATAAGCTTATCAAAGACAAGAACAAACTGCTGATGGCCATTCCAATAGTCCTTGGTATTCTCTTCCTATATGTATTTTTCGTTCGTGAAAACGGAAAAGAACAGCCTGAGAAAGAAAAGCAAACGGCCTCACAAACTTTTCTGGAGCCTCAGTCGGAAATGGCCGACAAGGTAAATGACAAAATGGAAGCCTACAAACAAGACACACTGGAAGAACAGGAAAAGGCCCGTATTCTGAAAGAATCCCAAGTAAAAGGCTCGGATTTTTATTTTGAGCTGCAAAACCGGAAAGAACGATATGACCGTACCACCATGGAACGTATCCAGCGTATGCAGAACGATCCGTACAGCGAGGTCATGTCCGAATACGGAGGTGGGAAGAACGGACGTTTCTCCCATCAGTTGGAATGCCAGTTGAACGGTCTGGAAGATGAACAGGCACTCAACGAGATTATCCGGGAAGCCAAGAAAAACTCACGAATCCGCAAAGAACTGGAAGCGTCAGACAAATACCGTAAACGGATGTATGAACGAATTATCAACTATGACAAGAACGACGAAGCGGAGAAGAAAGTGAATACAGCAAACGGAGGTCCAGTCATTGACAGCCTGATGCGGAATACTCCCATTTACCGGGATGAAAACGGCTTACGCATACGCAGGCTTCCCTCCTCCGTTCCGGAGAACAGCAATCTCTTCAAAGCCTGCATCCATGGTGACCAGACAGTAGTAACAGGCAGTACGGTACGGATGCGGTTGCTTCAGGACGTTAGCATTTCCGGCATAAAGATACCTGCCAACACCCTATTCTACGGAGTGGCCACTTTAGGGGCTAACCGGCTCGATATTGTGATAAGTAACCTGAAAGTAGGAAATAATATCAATCCCGTCTCTGTGGTTGTCTTCGACAACGATGCCATAGAAGGCCTGAATTTACCTAACAACATGAAAGCCAATGCCGCCAAACGCATGGAACAAGGGCTTGTTCAGAACATCGACATGCCATTGTCTTCCATCGGTACAATGGCCAGCGAAGTGACCAGTGTGGTAAACGCCACCACCCAGATAGCCAAACAAATCCTGAATATGAGTCTTTCACAAGTAAAGGTACATCTCAAATCCAATTACGAAATGTATATCCAGGAGGAAAGCAAGGAATCAAAACTTCGTAGGCAGGCCGTACAAGCCGAGCTACAGAAGCTCTATGAGCAGATGGAACAAGAAAAAACGAATAAGAAAAATCATCCCCTTCAAACATTGATTGACAAATTATGATAAACATACTCAATTTCCTGCTTACGCTGTCAGCCTTCTTTTTAGGGTACCGGATCTATATATCACGCCGAAAGGGAAGAGCCTTCAAGGAAATCCGTCCGTTGACCATATCCTTCGGTATCACCCTGCTTCTGCTATGGGGTATCACCGTATTCATTGCTTTTTTTCAATAATCGTTTAACATATCGTAACATGAAACAATACATTTATCTATTGCTTTGCTGCCTTATATGCAGCCTCCCGCTCTCCGCACAAGAAAGCGGAAGCCCCCATCAGCAAGCCGTCACCCGCAAGGACATCTTTGTCTCTTTCGACTGTGTGAAACACCTGATCTTCCCTGTGCAAGTATCAGACATCGCCATCGGAGAGCAAGAATTTATTATGGCCAGCCAGGTAGAGGAAGCCCCACACATTGTCAGGCTTTCCGCCCGAACGGAAGCATTCACCCAAGAGACCAACCTGACCATCGTCTGCATTGACGGAAGCGTTTACACCTATCACATCCGTTACCTGCCTGAAGATACCACGGACCCACAGCCCAACATCTACGAGGACAATGGGAAATGGCAGCATCATGACTATCAGGCAGATTTAAGCGACCTTCACCTGACTGAGTTCTTCTTCCCTGCAGACATCGTTTACGGGACACCCGGCAATGAGGTCTCTTTTACATTGGCAGCCTACAACAACCAATTAAAAGTCTTAACGGCAAAAGAGGCGGTGGAAGCCTCCAACCTGTTTGTGGTTGACAAGGAGATGAACACCTATCATATCGCTGTCAAACGGGGCATGACCTCCGTATTCACCTACAACTTCGACAACCAACGGGAATACACCGCACATGTGAATGTGAACAGCGAAGAGATGGAAAAGTGTATCCGGGAGTTACGCTCCAAGAAGCGGAATGTCTACAGCCTAGGGGTCATCAAAAACAAATTTGAGTTGTCGATGGCCAATTTGTATGTGCATGAGGACTTCATGTTCTTCATCTTCGACCTGAAGAACAAATCCTACATTGACTACGACATCGAGTTTGTCAAGTGCTTTCAGCGTGACCAGAAAAAAAGCAAGAACGCCATCCAGCAGGAAACGACCATCGAACCCATTTATCAAAAAGACTTCCATACGAAAATCAAAGGCAAGAGCCAAAACCGGCTGATTCTTGGTTTTAACAAATTTACGATCCCCGATGACAAGGTTTTCGAGATTGAAGTCTATGAGCGAAACGGCGGGCGGCATATCAAGCTGGCCGTACTGAACGAATACATCCTTTCCGCAGCCCCCCTATACCTACCACAGCCATGAAACTGAAAGAAGCGTTAGACACATACATGTTCGACAATGTGGGACAATTCGGCGGCATAGCCGAATCCCTCGGTTACAAGACTGAATACCGGGACGGATATTTCCGTTTCCGGAAAGACGGGGAAGAGTTCAGCATGAGCGTAGGCGAGATCCGGGAAAAAGCCGGGACGAAAGAGGATGAGACCCTACGTGAGCAGTCCAAGGAACGGGTGGCAAGCATATTCGACAAGGAACGTGCCAATGATCCGGGATACGTGGCCGAACTGGAAAAAGAGGGTATCAGTATCAAACGATGGGAGAACCTGAAAGAAAACAACAAGGACGGATTTACGGTCATCGATCACCGTCTGAAAGTATGCTATACCGGACAGGCACTCTATGAATATGCCTACCAGCAAGGAAATATCCTGGACGGCAAAGGTAGCAAGTTGGAAAAAGGTGTCATGTCCGACCTGATGGAAATCAACGGCAAACCGGGAAAACTCCGTTTCAGCGACAACGGCATTTCCATCTTTTACCGAAAAGAGGCATTGGTCATCCCGGATAAGGTATTAGGAAAAAAACTCAGCAAAAAGGAGAAAGAGCAACTGCTTGCCGGTAACGTTGTTCCCATCAATGCTAAAAAGAAGGATGTCCTATTGCAAGTGGATAGGGACTTGAATTCTGTTATCGTGCGTACCAACCACGAAATCAAGATTCCGGATGTCATCGGGAAAACCAACGAATACGAAGGTTACAAACTGACCAAGGCCGACAAATTCTTGCTTGCCAACGGACACGCATTGGAAAACAAACTGCTGCACAGCCCGGACGGATACTTCATTGCCGACATCCGAATGACAGATGACAAGAAGGGAGTCATGATAATGAATATACAAAGTATCACCCCTACCAAAGCGCAAGAGCTGATCAAGGCGATGACTCCCAAGCTGGAAGCCCATGCAGTCAGCATAGAAACAAAAGAAAGCCGGGAACGCGGAGAACAACGCAACATGGATCTGGAGTTTAAGGAAGCTGTTGGAAAACAAGACTTTGAAAAAATCAAAGAACTCAAAGAAGAGGGATATAAGCCCAGTGAAGAGTTCATCAAAGGGATCGGTAAAGAACATGGACTGGGTGAGAGGCAAACCCAAGAGGTCATCCAACTGTTCGGCACCCGACCGGAAGAACAGGCCGGACGTAAAAGGCAGGCGGAACGCCTGCTGGAAGCTGCGCAGACAAGCAACTTCCACGTCATCCAAGAGATACAGAAGGAGGGGTATCAACTTACCCAACAAGATCTCACCCGAATGCGTGAAGCCGGTGTACAAAGCAACACGCTGATAGCCTTGCAGAAAATATTCGGTATGGAAGGTCAAAACAAGACGCTCGGAGATGTCAAACTGGCCAGTACGCCCAAGCCAGACAACAGCAAGGAAATAGCGCGTCCGATAGCCAGCACCATCAACCGGGCATTCAACGATTTATAACTTTAAGTTCAAACAATATGGATTACGATGAATTAGTACAGAAAAACATTACCGGGGAAATCAACGATTTGGAATTTCTTCTCGCACAAGAAGGGCTTGCCTTGGAGTACCGACAGGAAATGGGAGCAAGGAACCTGGAGCTCAACAATGAATCAGCCCGACAATGGCTGCTTGATTACGAAGTTAGAAACTTATATGAATAATTATGGATGCAACAAGTGACAGAGCATTGCAACGTTTTGCCGAGCTAATGATAGAAAAGATACAGCAAGTGGAAGATAATTGGCAAAAGCCCTGGCTCAACATAAAGGGTGGGGGAATCCCGCAAAACATTGATGGAAGAGCCTACAACGGGGTAAATTCCTTCATGCTGTTCCTACTTTCGGAAAAAGCACAATACAGCCTGCCAGTCTATATGACATTCATGCAGGCTAAAGACAGTGGTTTAAATATTCTGAAAGGAGAAAAATCTTTTCCGGTTATTTACTGGAACTTTTCTATCAAAGACAAGGACGGAAAGAAAATTCCTTTTGACGTATATAAGAATTTGGATAAAAACGAACAAAAGGAGTACAAAGTTACCCCGTTCCTGAGGACATACAATGTATTCAATGTACAACAGACCAATATCCAGGAAGCAAAACCTGATAAGTGGAAAGCATTAAAGGAGCAGTTCAAGACCCCTGCCATCAAAGATGAACAGGGAATGCTAACCATACCCCTGATTGATGCGATGATGCGAGAACAAAAATGGATCTGTCCCATTTACTCCAAGGAAAGCAACAGTGCTTACCATGTAAGGGGAGAAGACAACCATATCGTCATACCCTTGAAAGGACAGTTCAAAGACGGGGAAAACTTTTACTCCACCTTACTTCATGAGATGGCCCATTCAACAGGTGAACCAGATTATCTGAACCGGGAAAAAGGCGTGATTTTCGGAGACAAGCAATATGCCAAAGAAGAGCTTGTCGCCGAACTCACTTCGGCTACTGCCGGACAAAGCATGGGAATCTCCACCTGTATCCGGGAAGAAAACGCCATGTATCTGAAAAGCTGGTTGGGAGCCTTGAAAAAAGATCCTAAATTCATCTACAACATTCTTGCCGATGTAGGGAAAGCCAGCAATATGATTCAGGAACACGCCTCACGGATGACACAACATCTCACACCGGAAGAACGGTTTACGCTGGCCGTTATCCAAGAGAACCGTCCGGTATTGGAGCAAATGAAGAATGAAGGCTTTATGCCTTCATCCCGATTATTGGAAAATGTCGCAGCAAACCATCCCACTGCCAGTAGCCTTGAAACGTTACGCAGCACTTTCGGTATTTCACTGCCTGCCCTAGAAGCGGAACAGGCCACGAAAAATATGAATGAGCCACAGCTCGGATTATAAACTTAAAAAACTATCATTATGTTTACAGGACAAATTATCGGTTATGTCGGTGCGGATGCCCGGCAGAACAAAAACGGAAAAGGATTCAACTTCCATGTATCCACCAAGTACAAGAACACGAACAACGAGGAACAGACCCTATGGGTATGCTGTTTCGTGAATTATGAAAGCAAAGTATTTGAATACCTGAAAAAAGGCACACAAGTCTATGTATGTGGTGACGTATATGCCGACGTGTTTCAAAAAGACGATGGCAGCCATATCCCATCCGTCAGCCTGAACGTATCACGTATCGAATTGCTGGGCAAAGCTGACAGAAAAGAAAACAGTGAAGGAATGACAACCGAACAACCCTAAGCCGCACCAACCATGGAAAGAGAAAAGAAAGACCTGTCATTCATACTGATTCTGCTATCCACACTGATAGGGATAGCCGTATTATTTCAGTGGGCTATCGTTACGGGATTGTACACCCCACAGCGCAACCCGTCTGGATGGGAAAAACTGATGGAAAAGGATATACTGTTCCGATTCCTCTATGTCATCTTGATTGGTGGTCTTGCTTTCCTCTTTCCGATTGGCAAGGTGAAAGAGGAAAGTAGGAAATGGCTTTACACAAGCCTGACACTGATGACGGCGACCATGTTGGTTGTCGGCTTCAGCCGATTATCCAATTGGTACAACCTTTTTGTATTTCCGGCTTTGTTTGTAGCTTACACGCTTCTTGTCATCAAGACATTGCCTTACTTTATCCGAAAACACGCCCAATCAGACGAAAGCATATTCGGAGTAAGCCAAGAGCAATCAGCCTTCTATTTCCGTTTTGAGACAGCTTCCGGACCACTGGTTATCCATAAACCACAACAGAATGTCTATATAGACGGTGGTCCGGGAAGTGGAAAGTCGGAGAGCTGGATCAAAGGAATCATCTATCAATGCGCTGAACGAAATTACGCAGGTTTCGTGTACGACTGGGAAGGCGATCCGACCAAGGAAAAATCACCCATCCTTTCACGCATCGCATACGGAAGCATCGAACATTTCCGGGATAAAGGAATGGAAACTCCCCGTTTCGCCTATATCAACTTTGTGGATATGTCGCGAACGGTCAGGGTAAACGTGCTTTCCCCGCAATATATGTCAAAGGGTAATGAATCGCTATTCATCCGTAATATCATCATGACACTGATGAAAAACCTGGAAGCAAGCTGGAAAGAAAAGACCGATTTTTGGGCCAACAATGCCATCAACTACGTCTATTCAATCGCCTACAAATGTTTCAAGGAAAGAGAGTCAGGAATCTGTACGCTTCCTCATGTGATAGCCCTTGCCCTTTCGGACAGCA
>JAUUNK010000019.1 GCA_030844565.1 Bacteroides ovatus | reverse complement strand
GGATGGGTAGGCGAACCGCGTGAGGACTTGCAAGAGCGTTTAAAGAGTAAAAATACATTTGATACTCCCCTTGAAGTTCCTTTTATTACGCATTGGCTGCACAATATGACACATGACCAAGTGCTCGATATGTTGAAGTACATGGGAATGGGCAATCGTCCTGAAGATAAAGTCAAGGTGATTTTCGTACCTTGCTACCTTAATGGACGTGACGGCATTTGGAACAAAGATTATTACGATTTGTTGTTAGGCCAAGATCTGAGTGTGTATGCATCATATTATGAGCCATGGGGATATACTCCTTTGGAAAGTGTTGCTTTCCGGGTACCTACCATTACCACCGATTTGGCTGGTTTCGGACTTTGGGTGAAAGGGCTGAAAGATCAACATGGGATTGACGACGGAGTAGAGGTGCTCCATCGTTCGGATTACAACTATTCGGAAGTGGCAGACGGTATAAAAGATACCATTTCTTTATTTTCCACGAAGACTGATGAAGAAGTCGAAGAGATACGCAGGCGTGCGGGAGAAGTAGGAGAACAAGCTTTGTGGAAACATTTTATTAAGTATTATTACGAGGCCTATGATATTGCTTTGAGGAAGGCAATGATTCGTCAGCTAGGTTAGGTTAAAATATTATTCATTAATAAGTAAATAATGATATTATGAAAGTTAAAGTTAGTAATGTGAATACTCCCAACTGGAAAGAGGTTACTGTGAAATCACGTATCCCTGCAGAGTTGGAGAAGTTGTCTGAAATTGCACGCAACATTTGGTGGGCATGGAATTTTGAAGCGACTGAACTATTTAGAGATTTAGACCCGGAACTCTGGAAAGAATCCGGTCAGAATCCGGTTCTTTTGTTGGAGCGCATGAGCTATGAAAAGCTGGAAGCGTTGGCAAAAGATAAAGTCATCCTGCGGAGAATGAATGATGTGTATACGAAGTTCAGAGATTACATGGATGTGAAGCCGGACAGCACTCGTCCTTCTGTAGCCTATTTCAGTATGGAATACGGTTTGACTCACGTTCTAAAAATATATTCCGGTGGTCTGGGCGTTCTGGCTGGTGACTACCTTAAAGAAGCTTCAGATAGTAATGTAGACCTGTGTGCGGTAGGTTTCTTATATCGTTATGGCTATTTTACTCAAAGCTTGTCTATGGATGGACAGCAGATTGCCAACTATGAAGCTCAAAACTTCGGTCAGCTCCCTCTGGAAAGAGTAATAGATGCTGAGGGCAAGCCTTTAGTAGTGGATGTTCCTTATATGAACTACTTTGTACATGCAAATGTTTGGCGTGTCAACGTTGGACGTATTGCTTTGTATCTGTTGGATACGGATAACGAACTGAACAGTGAGTTCGACCGCCCTATTACTCATCAGTTGTATGGTGGTGATTGGGAAAATCGCTTGAAACAAGAAATTTTGCTGGGTATTGGTGGTATCCTCACACTGAAAGCACTTGGCATAAAGAAAGACATTTATCATTGCAACGAAGGTCATGCCGCTCTGATTAATGTTCAACGTATATGTGATTACGTAGCTACGGGATTAACATTCGACCAAGCTATCGAGCTGGTACGGGCTTCTTCTCTTTATACAGTTCATACGCCGGTTCCTGCAGGACACGACTATTTCGATGAAGGCTTGTTCGGTAAATATATGGGTGGCTATCCTGCAAAGATGGGTATCACTTGGGACGATTTGATGGATTTGGGGCGTAACAATCCGGGAGATAAGGGTGAACGTTTCTGTATGTCTGTGTTTGCATGTAACACTTCTCAGGAAGTAAACGGTGTAAGCTGGCTCCATGGAAAAGTATCTCAGGAGATGTTCTCTTCTATCTGGAAAGGATATTTCCCTGAAGAAAATCATGTAGGTTATGTGACCAACGGTGTTCACTTCCCCACATGGAGTTCTACTGAATGGAAGCAACTCTATTTTAAATATTTCAACGAGAACTTCTGGTACGACCAATCTAATCCTAAAATTTGGGAAGCCATTTACAATGTGCCTGATGAGGAAATCTGGAAGACACGTATGGCAATGAAGAAAAAACTGGTAGATTTCATCCGCAAACAATTCAGTGTAATGTGGTTGAAGAATCAGGGAGACCCTTCACGTATTGTTTCTTTGATGGATAAAATCAATCCGAATGCTTTATTGATTGGTTTCGGACGTCGTTTTGCTACCTACAAACGTGCACATTTGTTGTTCACTGATTTGGAACGTCTTTCTAAGATTGTAAACAACCCCGACTATCCGGTTCAATTCCTTTTCACAGGTAAGGCTCATCCCCATGATGGAGCAGGTCAGGGATTAATTAAACGTATTATTGAAATCTCTCGCCGTCCCGAATTCTTAGGTAAGATTATTTTCCTGGAAAACTATGATATGCACTTGGCGCGTCGTTTGGTATCCGGTGTCGATATTTGGTTGAATACTCCGACTCGTCCGCTCGAAGCATCCGGTACTTCCGGTGAGAAAGCGCTGATGAATGGTGTAGTTAACTTCTCGGTACTTGACGGATGGTGGTTGGAAGGCTACCGTGAAGGTGCAGGTTGGGCTTTAACGGAAAAGCGGACTTATCAAAATCAGGATCATCAAGACCAGTTGGATGCAGCTACTATTTACAGCATTCTGGAAACAGAAATCTTGCCGTTATACTATGCTCGCAACAAAAAGGGATATTCTGAAGGTTGGGTGAAGACAATTAAGAATTCTATAGCTCAGATTGCTCCTCATTATACCATGAAACGTCAATTGGACGATTACTACAGAAAATTCTATAATAAGTTGGCTAAGCGTTTCAAGGTATTGGCTGCTAATGACAATGCGAAAGCTAAAGAGTTGGCTGCATGGAAAGAAGAGGTAGTTGCTAAATGGGATTCAATCGAAGTAGTATCTTGTGAAAAGTCTGAAGAAATGATTAGCGGTGACATTGAAAGTGGAAAAGAATACACTATCACTTATGTTATCGATGAAAAAGGTTTGAATGATGCTATCGGTCTTGAACTGGTAACCACTTATACAACTGCCGAGGGCAAACAACATGTTTACTCAGTAGAACCTTTCAACGTAATAAAGAAAGAAGGAGACTTGTATTATTTCCAGGCAAAACACAGTTTATCGAATGCTGGTAGCTTCAAGGTTTCTTATCGTATGTTCCCTAAGAACCCTGATCTTCCTCATCGTCAGGACTTCTGCTATGTACGTTGGTTTGTGTAAGAGAGTAATCTTATATAGATATATCTATTAGAATAAAGCAGCTAAAGCGAAACGCATCGCCTTTAGCTGCTTTTTTTATATTCCAATTTTTGTCAATTGAATGTTTGTCGGTTCTTATTTCTTTGGATACTAGAAATAGAATCCGAGATTTAAATAACATCTTACTTTGTCCGTCTGGTTAGAATATCCTATTGAAAATTCCAGAGGACCGAACATGCTATCCAATCCATAACCAACGCTGAAGCCGTAGAATTTCCTTCCATCCGGTAGCTCAAAGAATTTATCGTCGGTCAGTGCATACGTTCCAGTTAATGTCAAGTAATGAATACTACCCATTCTCTGACGGAGTTTCAGGGATGCTACCATCAGCGAGTTGTCCATTAATTCCGTGTTAGTGATTCCTGCAAAAGGAAGTTGCTGCGGCAAAAACCGTCCGAATGTATCTCCTCCCAATGCATTCTGAAAAGCATAAGGTACGCCACGTCCAATGAGCACTCGTCCGTAGATGGCGGGAAGCACAGCAAAACGTCGGGTAAGGGAAAAGACACTTTCCCAAGAAGCACTCAGTGCGGAGAAAGGAGCATGTCCATGGTATTGCACCATGTTGTCAGTATACAGGGAATAACTTGCTTTAAAATCACTGCCTTTGCTGGGAAAATAACCTTTATTGAATGTGTTATAGTGCAATTGTCCGTAATAGCTTAGGTAATGTTCCGACTCAGCATCCATTGCTAATTCCGGTTTTTTAAAGAGGAAATCTTTGTATTTATAATATTCAAACCGTACTCCCACACCGAAGCGCAGATTTTTGTACCATACATCCGAAAAACCGAATTCTCCCAAATGGTATTTGTAGGTAGTATTGTAGGCCCGATCACCTTTATGATATACATTGATGTCGTTATATTGAAACATGTAGGAAAAATTAAAGTGTCGTTGTTGCAATGGCTCTAAAGTATAGTCAATGCGAGCGGCATACCGTTTTCCAAGTCGTCCTGTGATGGACACCCGGGAGGGAATGTGAGTCTTTAGCCTTGCAGTAGCGTTGAGCAAAAGGGAAGCTATTTCTTCCGAATCGAAGCGAATGCCGAGATTCAATGTCTTTTCATATTTCTCTTGGAGCATAAAGGTAAGATGATACCCATCCGGCATTGCTGTCAGTTTATAGCTGGCATCCGAATAAGCTTGGCTACCCCGTAGCAGATACATTGCCTGTTCTATTTGTCGTGTGGTGATTTCACTGTTTTCTTTCAACTTACATTTTTTCATCAGCCATTTTTTATCGTTATTTTCCACTCCGCTGAAAGTGATTTCTTTTACAAAAATAGTTTTCGTATGGGAGAGAGCGGAATAGGGTCCATGTTTTTGAGGAATAAAGTTATCGTCGATGCCGATTTTTTTCTTTAGTGCTATCAGAGAATCCCATTTGGAGCAGGCAGCCACTTCCCCCCGATGCATGAGTGAGTCAATGGCAGAGCGGGTGAAGCTGGCTGAGGAATATCCCTCTACATTTACTTTTATATAGACATCGGTCATATCTACATTCTTTTCATGATTTGTCTGGCAGGTGAGGTCGATAATTTGAAGAAGGATGTCCGGAGCACTGTTTAGTTTATCAGGTCCTCGCAATCCGCTTTGTACGTCTACACCGATAACTACATCTGCTCCCATTTTTCTAGCTACATCCACCGGGTAGTTATTCACGATGCCGCCGTCTACCAGCACCATATCATTTATCCGTACCGGGGTGAACACTCCGGGGATTGCCATACTGGCGCGCATAGCAATGGCGAGTACTCCTTCCCGGAAGACTATCTGGTCGCCATTAACAATGTTTTCTGAGACACAGGCGAAGGGAACCGGCAGGCTGTCAAAACAGATAGAGTCATGATAACCCAGTGTTAAATCGGAGAATAGGTTGGCGAGATTCTGTCCTTTGATGAGCCCCCCTGTTGCGGCATCTTTCGGATTCTTCATGAAGGGGACCGACAAAACGTAGCGTTCCGAACGTTCCCGTTCGGTTAGTGACATGGCGCTTCGTTTGATGCGGTCGCTCAATACAAATGTCCAGTCTTGCTTTCTCACCATGCTGTCCAGTTGGTCAGGTGTATAGCCGATGGCATACAATCCGCCTATAATAGAGCCCATGCTCGTTCCCACGATATAGTCGATGGGAATGCCGGCTTCTTCGATAACTTTCAATGCTTTAATATGCGCTACCCCCTTGGCTCCTCCACCGCTGAGTACCACTCCTACTTTTTTGCGTTCCTGCTGAGCATGGAGAGGTAGAACAGTGAGTATACTGAGGAATATGAAAAATATGGAAAACAATTGCTTTTTCATTCCATTATCCTTTTAAGTTTTTCTATCCTTAACTACAAGATACAAAAGTAAGACATAAATTGTTTAATTACGGGGAGAAAGGATTTAATTTTTGTCCCATTAGTCGGGGATTGTGGATATTTTCTACATTTCTTTTGTGGATTCCACAGTTATAGAAAATCCCTTCTTTCTTTTAATTCCTTGATAGTGAACCGAGTTTTAATGGATGAATAATTCTGGTATGTTCCTTGCATAAATAGAGGAGAGTTAAATGTTCCCATTTTAAAAAACGATTGATTCAGATATGAAAATATTCTTTTCGAAAAGAGAGCTGATGCTACGCAAAAAAAGGACGATAGCTGCTGTGGTATGTACATTGATGGTAATAATAGCGTATGTAATATTAACACGCCCGGAGAAAAATATCCCGGTGATACCGACCGTACAAATAGAACCCGCAAGATGCGAAAACGTGGAGATATATGGAGAGTACGTTGGACGCATACGCGCCCAACAATTTGTGGAAGTGCGTGCCCGTGTGGAAGGCTATCTTGAAAACATGCTGTTTGAAGAAGGTACATACGTTAATAAGAACCAAGTGCTGTTTGTTATCAATCAAGACCAATACCGGGCAAAAGCGGACAAAGCCCGTGCCCAGTTGAAAAAAGACGAAGCTCAAGCATTGAAGGCGCAAAGAGATTTGGAACGGATTCGTCCTCTTTACCAGCAAAATGCTGCCAGTCAGTTGGACCTTGATAATGCAGAAGCTGCTTACGAAAGTGCTATTGCCACGGTAGCAATGAGTGAAGCGGACCTGGCACAGGCGGAATTGGAACTCGGATATACTATTGTGCGCTCTCCCTTATCAGGACATATCAGCGAGAGGAACGTAGACCTCGGGACTTTGGTGGGACCGGGGGCAAAGTCGTTGTTGGCTACGATTGTGAAGAGCGATACGGTTTTGGTAGATTTCAGTATGACAGCTTTGGACTATCTTAAAAGTAAAGAGCGCAATATCAACTTAGGACAGAGGGACTCCACCCGTTCATGGCAACCGAATATCACTATCACTTTAGCGGATAACACTGTTTATCCTTATAAAGGATATGTGGACTTTGCCGAACCACAGGTAGATCCCCAGACTGGTACGTTTTCGGTGCGTGCAGAAATGCCCAATCCCAAACAAGTATTGTTACCCGGTCAGTTCACTAAGGTGAAGTTGTTGTTAGATGTCCGCGAAGATGCCGTAGTGGTACCTCATAAAGCCGTTATTATAGAGAAGGGGGGAGCTTATATTTATACGATGCGTAGAGATTCCACCGTAGAAAAACGCTTTATCGAATTAGGTCCCGAAGTAAGCAATAAGCTGGTTGTGGAAAGAGGATTGGTAGCCGGTGAGCCAATAATTGTAGAAGGTTTCCATAAGCTCGTTCCTGGTGCAAAAGTAAGAGTAGTGGAAGCTGAAGGAAGAAAGGAGGAAATAGAATGAAAGTGAGTTTCTTTATTGATCGTCCCGTCTTTTCAGCAGTCATTTCTATTGTAATCGTTATTGTAGGCGTTATCGGATTGACTATGCTTCCAGTAGACCAATATCCCCAGGTGACCCCACCTGTGGTAAAGATAAGTGCTTCTTATCCCGGTGCCAGTGCGCTGACTGTGTCGCAGGCGGTAGCCACTCCCATTGAACAAGAAATAAATGGAACGCCCGGCATGCTCTATATGGAGTCCAATAGTTCCAATTCCGGAGGCTTTTCTGCTACTGTCACTTTTGATGTCTCGGCAAATGCCGACCTGGCAGCGGTGGAGATACAGAACCGTGTGAAACTTGCCGAATCCCGACTTCCCGCCGAAGTGATACAGAATGGAATCTCTGTAGAGAAGCAAGCGCCCAGCCAATTGATGACACTTTGCCTGACGTCCAATGACCCGAAGTTCGATGAAATCTATCTGAGTAATTTTGCTACCATCAATGTGTTGGATGTGCTTCGCCGCATTCCCGGTGTAGGTAGGGTGTCCAATATCGGTAGCCGCTATTATGCCATGCAGATATGGGCGCTTCCGGATAAACTGGCCAATTTCGGATTGACCGTGAAGGACTTGCAGAACGCATTGAAAGACCAGAACCGTGAGTCGGCGGCGGGGGTATTGGGGCAACAGCCGGTCAAAGGATTGGATGTTACCATTCCTATCACTACGCAAGGAAGGCTTTCTACAGTGGGACAATTCGAAGACATTGTTGTGCGCGCCAATGCCAACGGTTCTATTATTCGGCTGAGGGATGTGGCGCGTGTTTCTCTTGAAGCTTCTTCCTATAATACCGAGAGTGGAATCAATGGTGAAAATGCTGCTGTATTAGGCATTTACATGTTGCCTGGTGCCAATGCTATGGAAGTGGCACGAAACGTGAAAGAAGCGATGGAGGAAATTAGTCGCAATTTTCCGGAAGGGTTAAGTTATAAGATTCCTTTTGACATGACTTCCTACATTTCCGAGTCTATTCATGAAGTCTATAAAACTCTTTTTGAAGCGTTGATATTGGTTATTCTGGTGGTTTATCTCTCTTTGCAAAGTTGGCGTGCTACCCTTATTCCAGTGATAGCAGTGCCTATTTCCCTTATTGGAACATTTGGGTTCATGCTGATTTTTGGGTTTTCACTTAATATCCTCACTCTGCTGGGATTGGTGTTGGCAATTGGTATCGTAGTAGATGACGCCATTGTTGTCGTAGAGAATGTGGAACACATCATGGAGACGGAAAAACTGAATGCTTATGAGGCTACCAAGAAAGCTATGAACGGACTGGCAGGAGCGTTGATTGCCACTTCCCTGGTGTTGGCTGCCGTATTCGTTCCCGTTAGTTTCCTTAGTGGCATCACAGGACAGCTCTATCGCCAGTTCACTGTTACTATTGTAGTATCAGTACTTATATCAACAGTGGTTGCACTCACGCTAAGCCCGGTGATGTGTTCGTTGATATTGAAACCCGCTACGAAAAAAAAGAACTTCATATTCCGTAAAATTAATCATTGGCTGGGACGGGGAAGTCATACCTATGTAGGGACGGTTATTCGGACTATTAAACATCCGAGACGAGTAATTTCAGCTTTTGGCATTGTACTAGTTGCTGTCTTTCTCATTCATCGTCTTATCCCTACAAGCTTTCTTCCTGTGGAAGACCAGGGGTATTTTAAAGTGGAACTCGAACTTCCCGAAGGAGCGACGTTGGAACGTACCCGCAGTGTGGCAGACCGTGCTATTGCTTACCTCCAACAGAATCCCTATATAGAATATGTGCAAAACGTGACCGGAAGCAGCCCTCGTGTGGGAAGCAATCAAAGTCGTGCAGAGCTGACGGTCATTCTTAAGCCGTGGGAAGAACGAAAAGGTACCCGCATTGAAAAGATTATGTCGGAAGTCGAAAGCTATCTGAAAGAATATCCCGAATGCAAAGTGTATCTGTCTACACCTCCTGTTATCCCCGGACTGGGAACTTCGGGTGGTTTTGAGATGCAACTCGAGGCGCGGGGAGAAGCTACTTTCGAGCAGTTGGTGCAGGCGACGGATACGTTGATGTATTATGCTTCTAAGCGGAAAGAACTTTCCGGACTGTCGTCTTCGTTGCAATCGGATATTCCACAACTCTATTTCGATGTGGACCGTGATAAAGTGAAGATGTTGGGAGTTCCTTTGGCAGATGTATTTTCTACAATGAAGGCCTACACAGGTTCGGTCTACGTGAACGATTTTAATATGTTCAACCGTATCTACAAAGTATACATCCAGGCGGAGGCTCCTTACCGGGAACATAAAGATAATATCAACCTTTTCTTCGTTAAGGCATCTAATGGAGCAATGGTCCCGCTTACTTCCCTGGGAAATGCTTCTTACACCACGGGACCCGGAAGCATCAAGCGTTTCAATATGTTTACCACGGCCGTTATCCGTGGCGAAGCGGCACAGGGATATAGCTCGGGGCAAGCAATGGAAATTATGGAAGAGTTGGCTCACCAGCATCTGCCGGACAACATCGGGTTGGAATGGAGTGGCCTGTCTTATCAGGAGAAGGAAGCCGGAGGGCAGACGGGTATGGTGCTGGCATTGGTTTTTCTTTTTGTCTTTCTCTTCCTTGCCGCACAGTATGAGAGTTGGACAGTACCTATTTCCGTCTTGCTATCGTTGCCGATAGCAGCTTTGGGAGCTTATCTGGGAGTGTGGGTGTGCGGATTGGAGAATGATGTGTACTTTCAGATAGGTTTGGTGATGTTGGTGGGGCTTGCTGCCAAGAATGCTATTCTGATTGTGGAGTTTGCAAAGGTACAGGTCGACCAAGGCGAAGATTTGGTGAAAGCGGCGGTCTATGCGGCACAGTTACGTTTCCGCCCTATTCTTATGACTTCGTTAGCCTTTGTGCTGGGCATGTTGCCAATGGTATTGGCGAGTGGACCGGGGTCGGCAAGCCGCCAGGCGATTGGTACGGGGGTATTCTTCGGTATGATATTCGCCATTGTCGTAGGCATCGTCTTGGTACCGTTCTTTTTTGTGATGGTCTATAAAACGAAATCTAAACTTAAAAGAAAAGCAAGAATAAATTAAAGAATGGAATATGAAACGTACTCATTTGATATATATAGTTTTATTGATAGGAATGATTTTTTCCTCCTGCAAGATAGGGAAAAGCTATGTTCGCCCTCAGTTGCATTTACCCGATACATTAGCGCATTGCCAGGATACCTTGAGCTTGGGTGATAAGCAATGGTGGGAGATTTATACTGACAGTACTCTGCGCAGCCTGATCGATAAATCGCTCCGTTATAATAAAGATATGCTGATAGCGGCGGCACGGATAAAGGAGATGGCAGCTCAGAAGCGTATTTCCACTGCTGCCCTCTTGCCCGAAATTAAAGGAACGGTGACCGCCGAACGTGAGCTTGAGAATCATGGGGGAGATGCATTCAAAAAGAGCGATACTTTTGAAGCGCAGGCACTTGTTTCCTGGGAACTGGACCTTTGGGGAAATCTGAGATGGAAACATACTGCTAGTATGGCGACCTATCTGCAATCGGTCGAAGGTCAGCGGGCATTGCAGATGACATTGGTTGCAGAGGTTGCACAAGCCTATTATGAACTTGTGGCGCTCGATACGGAACTGGAGATTGTGAAGCAAACCCTTCAGGCGAGGGAAGAGGGAGTACGTTTGGCACGCATTCGCTTTGAAGGAGGATTGACTTCAGAAACTTCCTACCGCCAATCTCAGGTTGAATTGGCACGGACAGCTACGCTCGTGCCTGACTTGGAACGCAAAATCTCTTTGAAAGAGAACGACCTTGCCTTTCTGGCAGGAGAATACCCCAATAAGATTGTTCGTGCACGGCTTTTGCAGGAATTTCATTTTCCCGGTGAACTGCCTGTCGGGCTTCCTTCCGCTTTGCTCGAACGACGCCCCGACATTCGACAGGCAGAGCAAAAACTGATTGCCGCCAATGCCGAAGTAGGCGTTGCCTACACCAATTTGTTTCCCCGTATCAGTCTCACCGGAGGCTTCGGTTCCGAGAGTGAAGCACTTTCCCAACTTTTGAAATCTCCTTATAGCGTGATGGAGGGAGCTTTGCTGACTCCTATCTTCGGATGGGGAAAAAACAGGGCTGCGCTGAAAGCACGCAAAGCGGCCTACGAAGCGGAGATACACACCTACGAGAAGACGGTGCTGACCGCCTTTAAGGAAACCCGCAATGCCATTGTCAATTTCAATAAGTTTAAAGAGGTGTATATGTTGCGTGCCAATCTGGAGCGTTCGGCAAAAAGCTATGTAGACCTGGCACAGTTGCAATACATCAATGGTGTTATCAATTATCTTGACGTACTCGATGCCCAGCGTGGCTATTTCGATGCCCAAATCGGAGTGAGTAATGCCATCCGTGACCAACTTATCGCAGTGGTACAACTCTATAAGGCGCTTGGAGGAGGTTGGGAGAAATAATGGGGCAGATGTTTTCATATTTCGAAAAAAAACGCGAAATTTGTCCCGCTTTATCAAAGAGAACTTACTAACACCTTTAAATAGAAATAAAAGAAATGACAAAGAGTGCATTGCAAATCGCAAGGGCTGCTTATCAGCCCAAACTTCCGAAAGCTTTGGCATCGGGAGCTGTTAAAGCCGTAGAAGGCGCTGCTACCCAGTCGGTGGCCGATCAGGAAGCTATCAAAGCTTTGTTCCCTAACACGTACGGAATGCCGTTGATCACCTTTGAAGAAGGTTCGGCTACACAGTTGCCTGCTATGAATGTAGGTGTTATCCTTTCCGGTGGACAGGCTCCGGGCGGACACAACGTAATCTCCGGTTTGTTCGACGGTATCAAGAAGCTGAATCCCGAAAACAAACTTTATGGATTTATTCTGGGACCCGGCGGTCTGGTAGACCATAACTATATGGAACTGACAGCTGACATCATCGACGAATACCGCAACACAGGTGGCTTCGACATTATCGGTTCCGGACGTACGAAATTGGAAAAAGAAGAGCAATTCGAGAAAGGCTACGAAATTCTCAAAGAACTCGGCATCAAAGCGCTGGTAATAATCGGTGGCGACGACTCCAATACCAATGCATGTGTGTTGGCCGAATACTATGCTGCTAAGAAATACGGTGTACAGGTAATCGGTTGCCCCAAGACCATCGATGGTGACTTGAAGAACGATATGATTGAAACTTCTTTCGGTTTCGATACGGCTTGCAAGACTTACTCAGAAGTTATCGGTAACATCCAGCGTGACTGTAACTCAGCTCGTAAATACTGGCACTTCATCAAGCTGATGGGGCGTTCTGCTTCTCACATTGCATTAGAGTGCGCTCTTCAGGTTCAACCCAATATGTGTATTATCTCTGAAGAAGTAGAAGCTAAAGACATGTCTCTGGACGATGTAGTGACTTCTATCGCACAGGTAGTAGCCAACCGTGCTGCTCAAGGTCACAATTTCGGTACAGTTCTGATTCCCGAAGGATTGGTTGAATTCATTCCCGCAGTGAAACGTCTGATTGCCGAGCTGAATGACTTCTTAGCTGACAATGCCGAAGAATTCTCTCACATCAAGAAGTCTCACCAACGTGATTATATCATCAGCAAGCTTTCTAAGGAAAATGCAGAGATTTATGCAAGTCTTCCCGAGGGCGTAGCACGTCAGTTGACGCTCGACCGCGACCCGCACGGAAACGTTCAGGTGTCTCTCATCGAAACAGAAAAACTATTGTCCGAAATGGTTGGAACGAAACTGGCTGCCTGGAAAGCAGAAGGCAAATACGTAGGTAAGTTTGCAGCTCAACACCACTTCTTCGGTTATGAAGGACGTTGCGCAGCTCCGTCAAACTTCGACGCAGACTATTGCTACTCTCTGGGATACACAGCTTCTATGCTGATTGCTAACGGTAAGACCGGATACATGTCGTCTGTACGCAACACAACTGCTCCTGCTGCCGAATGGATTTCCGGCGGTGTGCCCATCACCATGATGATGAACATGGAACGTCGCAACGGTGAGATGAAACCCGTTATCCAGAAAGCATTGGTGAAGCTTGACGGTGCTCCCTTCAAAGCATTTGCTTCACAACGCGATCGCTGGGCGGTAGAAACTGATTATGTATATCCGGGTCCTATCCAATACTTCGGTCCGACAGAAGTATGCGATCAGCCTACTAAGACTTTGCAACTCGAACAAGCTAAATAAAAGCATTGTTTATTCTTTATTTTAGACGCGGACGGCACGGGCGGAGCGGCAATGCGAAAGCAAGCCGCCGGGTTTCCGTGTAGTCTGCGTCTAAAAAATATATATTCATGGCTACTACACCTCGTAAAACTGCTACACCGCGTAAGAAGAAGACTACTACTGTGCGGTCTCGCCGTACATCCCTTCCTCCTTTGTCTCCTAAAAAGACACCCCGGCACATGCCCACTTGGGTGAGGAATGTGTTAGCAGTGGTGATTGCCGCTTTTTTCTCCGTCGGTTTCTATTATTTCTTCATCCGTCCCTATGCCTATCGCTGGAAGCCTTGCCATGGACACAAGGAATATGGGGTTTGTATCCCTTCCGGTTATGAGGTGCATGGCATTGACATCTCCCATTATCAGGGAGAAATAGATTGGGAAAAGCTCCTTTTGAATAGATACACCTCTTCTCCCTTGCACTTCGTCTTTATGAAAGCTACTGAAGGGGGCGATCATGGCGACGACACCTTTCAGCGTAACTTTTCCGAAGCCCGACGTCATGGTTTTATCCGCGGAGCTTATCACTTCTTCAATCCGCGAACCGATGCTTTGAAGCAAGCCGACTTCTTTATACAAACCGTGAAGCTGGACTCGGGAGACCTTCCTCCCGTGCTCGATGTGGAAGTAACCGGTAAGAAGAGCAAAGAAGAATTGCAACGCAATCTCCGCTTGTGGCTCAACCGTGTAGAGGCCCATTACGGTGTGAAACCTATCTTATATACTTCTTATAAATTCAAGACCCGTTATCTGGACGATTCTATCTTCAACTCTTATCCTTATTGGATTGCCCACTACTATGTAGATTCTGTGGAGTATCGCGGGAAATGGGATTTTTGGCAACACACCGATGTGGGCACTGTTCCCGGCATTGAAGAAGAAGTGGACCTCAATGTATTCAACGGTTCCCTCGATGAACTGCAAAGAATGACCCTTTCCTCCAAAAAGTAATTAGTATCCTCATTTCTTTATCTTTAGAACGTGCTTTATACTATTGTACTTGTGGTATAATTTTGCCACCTAGATGGCAAAGTTTTGCCAAGGGGATGGCAAAATAATGTCAATAGGAAGGGATGAGGTGCTAAACTAACTTCCCTTCTTCTTTGTTACTCTATACTGAAGAAAAAGACTAATAAAGAAGAGAACAATATGGATTTTGATGTAGCTATTATCGGTGGAGGGCCTGCCGGATATACGGCAGCCGAGAGGGCGGGAGCCAATGGACTGAGAGCCGTCATGTTTGAGAAAGAGTTTGTGGGAGGAGTGTGCCTGAATATCGGTTGCATTCCTACGAAGACTTTGCTGTATTCTGCCAAGCTGTTGGACAATATAAAAGGAGCCGCCAAATATGGAATCTCCGCCTCTGAACCTGGTTTTAATCTGGAGAAAATGATGGAGCGCAAGCAGAAAACCGTGAAGCGATTGACGGACGGGGTGAGGATGACGGTGCTTTCCGGCGGCGCAGTCATTGTGGAGAAAGAGGCTGTAATAGATGGCGAGGAAGGAGGGCGGATACGAATACTTTGTGACGGTAAAAACTATCTGGTACGCTATCTGTTGATTTGCACCGGTTCGGATGCTGTCATTCCACCCATTCCCGGATTGTCCGAGGTGGAGTATTGGACTTCTACGGAAGCGCTCGAAGCACGTGAGCTTCCTAAGTCGTTGGTTATTATCGGTGGGGGAGTTATCGGGATGGAATTTGCGTCTTTCTTTCACAGCATGGGCGTGCGGGTGCATGTTGTGGAGATGATGCCTGAGATACTCGGTACAATGGATAAGGAAACAAGCGCCATGTTGCGTAGTGCTTATACCAAGAAAGGTGTCAATTTCTATCTGAAAGCCAAAGTAATAAGTGCCACTCAACAAGGAGTAACTATCGAAAGGGATGGAAGGACACATACCATTGAAGCCGACAAGATATTAGTTAGCGTAGGTCGCCGGGCTACTCTTTCGGGAGTGGGCTTGGAAAAGCTGTCGATAGAGCTTGAACGCAACGGAATAAAAGTGAATCAATATATGCAGACCTCTCATCCACAGGTATATGCCTGTGGCGATGTTACGGGCTATTCTTTGCTGGCACATACGGCTATCCGTGAAAGTGAGGTGGCTATTGACCATATTCTTGGAGAGGAAGACCCGATGTGCTACGATTGCATACCCGCAGTGGTGTATACTAATCCGGAACTGGCAAGCGTGGGGCGTACGGAAGAGGAATTGAAACAAGCAGGCATACGCTACCGGGTGATGAAACTGCCGATGTTATACTCGGGACGCTTCATGGCAGAGAATGAACTGGTCAATGGATTGTGTAAGTTGGTGGTAGACGGGCAAGACCGTGTGATAGGATGCCAGATGTTCGGCAATCCCGCTTCAGAATTGATTGTGATAGCAGGTATTGCCATTCAGCATGGCTACACGGTTGCAGAGTTTCAAAAGAGTGTATTCCCTCATCCCACGGTGAGCGAGATTTATCACGAAGTGCTGTTTTCCTGATGTGCTATGCGATAGATAATCGTTCGACGGATGTATATTTCAATCTTGCTGCAGAAGAGTTTTTGTTGAAACAGACAGCGGACGACGTGTTTATGCTATGGCAGAACACGCCTTCCGCCATTATAGGTAGACACCAACGGATGGAGCTGGAAGTAGATCGGCTCTTTGCTTCCCACAGAGACATCCGGTTGGCACGTCGTTTTTCCGGTGGGGGTGCCGTTTATCAGGATGAGGGAAACCTCAATCTTACCTTTATAGAAACCAGGCGGAAGGCGAATTTTTCCTCTTATTTGCAGCGAACGCTGGACTATTTATCTTGCTGGGGATTGGGGGCGGAAGGCGACGAAAGGCTGGGCGTCTATATAGGCGGATTAAAAGTGTCCGGTAGTGCCCAATGCGTTCATCGCGACAGGGTGTTGTATCATTGCACCTTATTATATAATACGGATTTAGACATTCTCAACCGTGTGTTGACTGCCGGGAGGGATGATAAATCAATAAATTCTGCTTCCTTTTACAGCGTCCCTTCAGTACGGAGCGACGTGACGAATATCTGTACCTGCCTTCCTTTTCCCCCTTCAGCGGAGGAGTTCCGGCAATCTGTTTTCTGTCATTTCTCCCAAGGCTGCATCGTCCGTACTTTTACCGAAGAGGAACTGAAAGCTATCCGGTGTCTCCGCAACGAAAAGTATGCACGGGAGGAATGGATACTGCGGTTAAAAAATACTTCCATTTAAAACTTTCTATTTCAAACTCTTGTTCTGGATGGTAAAGTATCCATGCGGGTACGCCCCCTGTTTCAGAAAAAGGCAGGAGAGTATCCGCCGGATGGAGGAAGTCAAAAAAATAATAACAGTCTTAGTATATGTCAAGATTCGAAATAAAGATGCCCAAGTTGGGAGAAAGTATTACCGAGGGAACAATTGTTTCGTGGTCGGTGCAAGTGGGAGATATGGTTCAGGAAGACGATGTACTCTTTGAAGTCAATACTGCTAAAGTAAGTGCGGAAGTTCCTTCTCCGGTGGCGGGAAAGGTGGTGGAGATTCTTGCTAAAGAAGGAGATACGATAGCAGTGGGGACAGTGGTCGCCATAGTGGACACGGAAGGCAAGAAAGAAGAATCATCCGGGGCTGCTTCTGTTTCAAAGGAAACTTCCATACCTGAAACTTCTTCTTCGCCTGCATCAAAACAAGAAGAAAAAACAAAGGAAAGACAGGATGAAAAGCAAGATGAAAAAGGAGATCGATGGTATTCGCCTATTGTGCTTCAACTGGCAAAGGAAGCAAAAATATCCAGAGATGAACTAGATAAAATTCCCGGGACCGGATATGAAGGACGGCTGAGCAAGAAAGATATAAAGAGATATATTGAAGGAATGCAGGAGACAACGCAATCGAAGGCTACCGCTTCTCAAGAAAGCAAGCCATCCGCAGAACGTCCGGAGGAAACGAGGCCCCAAACTTCCCAACCTGTTTCTTCTTCTTCCGCCGAAGTAAAAGAAATGGATTATGTGCGCCGACTGATAGCCGACCACATGGTGAATTCTAAAAAAACTTCTCCACATGTGACAAACGTTGTCGAAGTGGACGTCACCAAACTAGTGCTCTGGCGCGAAAAGAACAAAGACTCTTTTTTCCGCAAAGAAGGAGTGAAACTTACTTATATGCCTGTGATTGCGGAAGCTGTGGCGAAAGCCTTGCAGCTATATCCGCAGGTAAATGCTTCGGTAGACGGTTATAACATCCTTCTTAAGAAGCATATCAACATCGGCATTGCGGTTTCGCTGGACGACGGTAATTTAGTGGTCCCGGTCATTCATGATGCTAACCGATTGAACCTCGGTGGACTGGCAGTAGCCATCGACACCCTTGCTGCTAAAGCACGTAGCAACAAGCTGACTCCCGAAGATATTGATGGAGGCACGTTTACCATTACCAACTTCGGTACTTTTAAATCTCTTTTCGGTACGCCTATCATCAATCAACCCGAGGTGGCTATATTAGGTGTGGGTTATATTGAAAAGAAACCCGCCGTGGTCTCCACTTCCGAAGGGGATATGATAGCTATCCGGCATAAGATGTATTTATCTTTGTCCTATGACCACCGGGTAATAGACGGTTCATTGGGAGGAAATTTCCTTCGTGCCGTGGCGGATAATTTGGAGCAACTAACAACTTATTCTTTATGAAGTACGATATAAAGACCACCGAGAAGGAGACTTTAAAACGGTGGTATCATTTGATGACTCTGGGTCGTGCACTGGACGAGAAGGCGCCAGCCTACTTATTGCAGTCGCTAGGTTGGTCCTATCATGCTCCTTATGCGGGACACGACGGCATTCAGTTGGCTATCGGACAGGTCTTTACCCGTGGTGAAGATTTCCTGTTTCCCTACTACCGTGACATGCTCACCGTTCTTTCGGCGGGGATGTCCGCCGAGGAGCTGATTCTCAATGGTATCTCCAAAGATACCGACCCTGCCAGTGGCGGGCGCCACATGTCCAATCATTTTGCCAAGCCGGAGTGGCACATTGAGAATGTATCTTCTGCTACTGGAACCCACGATTTGCACGCAGTGGGAGTGGCACGAGCCATGGTCTACTATGGTCATAAGGGAGTGGCAATCACCTCTCATGGGGAGTCTGCCACCTCCGAAGGCTTTGTGTATGAGGCTATCAATGGCGCCAGCTTGGAAGCTTTGCCCGTCATTTTTGTCATACAAGACAACGGTTATGGCATTTCCGTTCCCAAGAAAGACCAGACTGCCAACCGAAAAGTGGCGGACAATTTCTCCGGTTTCAAGAATCTCAAAATCATCCATTGCAACGGTAAAGATGTTTTTGACTCTATGAATGCTATGGCAAAAGCCCGCGAATATGCCATTCATCATCGTACTCCGGTGATTGTACAGGCGAACTGTGTCCGCATAGGTTCCCATTCAAATTCCGATAAGCATACGCTCTATCGGGACGAGAACGAGCTGGAATACGTGAAGGATGCCGATCCGCTGATGAAATTCCGCCGGATGCTGATTCGCTACAAACGACTTACGGAGGAAGAAGTGAAAGAAATCGAGAAAGAGGCTAAGAAAGAACTTGCCGCTGCTCACCGCAAAGCATTGGCTGCCCCTGACCCGGACCCTGCAAGCATCTATGATTTCGTTTTGCCCGAACCCTACGAGCCCAAGAAATATACGGACGGCACACATAGGGAAGAAGGCGAAAAGACCTTTCTCGTAAACGCCATTAACGAAACCTTAAAAGCCGAATTCCGTCACAATCCCGATACATTTATCTGGGGCCAGGACGTGGCTAACAAAGATAAAGGCGGAGTCTTCAATGTGACCAAAGGCATGCAACAGGAGTTTGGCGAGGCACGTGTGTTCAGCGCTCCCTTGGCAGAAGACTACATCGTGGGTACGGCTAACGGCATGAGCCGCTTCGATGAGAAGATACATCTCGTTATCGAAGGCGCCGAGTTTGCCGATTACTTTTGGCCTGCCGTGGAGCAATACGTAGAATGCACGCATGAGTACTGGCGAAGCAAAGGGCAGTTCACGCCTAACATCGTTCTCCGCCTGGCATCCGGGGGATATATCGGAGGTGGTTTATATCACTCCCAGAACATTGAGGGCGCTTTGACCACCCTGCCGGGTGCACGGATTGTATATCCCTCTTTTGCCGACGATGCAGCAGGATTGTTGCGCACCGCCATCCGTTCCCGTGGGTTCACGCTCTTTCTGGAGCCAAAAGCTCTTTACAATGCTGTGGAGGCATCCGCTGTCATCCCGGACGATTTTGAAGTACCTTTCGGTAAGGCGCGTATTCGGCGTGAAGGAGACGATTTGAGCATTATCACCTATGGCAACACCACTCATTTCTGCCTTAACGCCGCAGCACGGTTGGCTAGTGAAGGGCTGGGAGAGGTGGAAGTCATTGATATTCGCTCGTTGATTCCTTTGGATAAAGAGACTATCCTGGATTCGGTGAAGAAGACGGGCAAAGCATTGGTTGTCCACGAAGACAAAGTGTTTTCTGGTTTTGGCGCCGAGCTGGCAGCTCTCATTGGTTCGGAGATGTTCCGCTATTTGGACGGTCCCGTGCAGCGGGTGGGAGCGGCGTTTACTCCCGTAGGCTTCAATCCCATTCTGGAGCGTGCCATCTTGCCCGACGAAAGTAAAATCTATGAAGCAGCAAAGCTGCTACTTCAATATTAATACCATCAATACTAATCAGTTATGAAGAAGATAGGATTGTTTTATGCTACCGAAGCAGATAAGACCTCATGGGTAGCACAGCAGATTCATAAAGAATTTGGAGAAGAAGACTTAGACGTAGTTCCCATTGAAAAGGCTTGGCGTAACGACTTTGAGGAATATGATAACTTTATTGTCGGTGCCTCTACTTGGTTCGACGGAGAATTGCCTACTTATTGGGACGAACTCTTACCGGAAATGCGGACATTGAAGCTCTCAGGAAAGAAAGTAGCTCTTTTTGGTCTGGGCGATCAGGTGAAATATCCGGAGAATTTTGCCGACGGTATCGGTCTATTGGCAGAAGTATTCGAGGATGACGGGGCACAATTGGTAGGCTTCACCTCCTCCGAAGGCTATTCTTTTGAACACTCGAGAGCTTTGCGCAACGGTAAATGGTGCGGTCTGGTCATCGACCTCGAAAACCAATCGGAACAAGCCGAAAAGAGAATAAAGGAATGGTGTCGTCAAGTAAAAGAGGAATTTGGGAAAGGCTGAGGCCTTTCCCAAATTCCGTGTTCTTAAAGTTGGAATTTCACCGCCGCCCAACGGTTTTTCTCCCGGTGGTGGACGAAGTGAAGACCGTTCTTTTCTGCCTCTGCTTGTATGGCAGGAATATCGTCCACATAAAAACCGCTCATATACAGTTCCGCACCGGAACGCATGCAAGCCACATACTCTTTCATATCATTCAGTAGGATGTTTCGGTTGATGTTAGCTATTACAACATCAAAGGATCCTTGTCCTTTCAAAGCGGAAGCATCTCCTGAAAATACGTTGATATTTGTCACCCCGTTTAGTTGGATATTTTCTAGTGAGTTGCGTACGCACCATTCATCGATGTCAATAGCCGTACAACACTTGGCACCCCGCATGCGCGCCAGGATAGCCAGAATAGATGTGCCGCATCCCATATCCAACACCGATTTGTCTTCCATTTCATTTTCCAGCAACTCTCCGATGATGAGGCTGGTTGTTTCATGGTGTCCCGTCCCGAAAGCCATTTGCGGATTGATAATAATATCAAATTCTGCCTGTGGCACATCTTTATGAAAGGTACTATGAATGACACAGCGGTCTCCGATAATAATAGGTTGGAAGAAATTCTTTTCCCATTCCGCATTCCAATCTTTATCTTCTGCTTCTGTGTAGTTATAAAGTATCTTTGTATCAGGAAGCGGAAATTCTTCTAAAGCGTCTTGGATAGCGGTTTCATCACAAAGAGATTGCTGTATGTAGGCTATCAACCCGTTTTCGCACTCTACAAAACTCTCAAATCCCACTTCACCCAACACCGCTGCTAACACATCATTGACTGTCTCCGTACAAGGCTGGGTATTAAACTTAAACTCGAAATACTTCATATCTTTATAAATTATGTTTATCGTCTGGCAAAGATACTGCTTACGGGGGGAATTAGTTGTATGGGAGGGGAGAAATCTTTGGGGAAGAAGTATGTGTCGGTGATCGCTGATGAATAATATACTAAATTATGATACAGTGTTCAATTTAATATCTACCTTTGTGTTAATATATAAAACACTAATGGAGAAAGAGGAAAATGTAGGCTTGTCCCAAACGGAGGCAGAAAAACTCTTGAGATTGCCTAAAAAAGTGGTATTTAAAGATAAAAAAGTAGATATAGTTGTCCTTGATTTCAAAGAGAGCGATGATATACGATGGAATCTTTCAGGATATGATGATATAGGAAATGAGTGCTCTTTTTTATTAAGGATACAAAGAAGTAGTAAAATAAGAATAAAGGTAAGCCTCCATCATCAGGAATTGGATTCTAATTTTTGTTTGGTAAGAGTGGACTTTAATGGAAGTTATCATACGAATCCTCTAGAGGTGACAGAGAGTGTGCCGATGAAGATGAAAAAATATGCGGGATGTGTACTTAAAGGGAATCATGTTCACTATCATGTTGAAGGATATAAATCAGCCGCTTGGGCTTTACCGATAGAAGAGGATGATTTTGTTATAAAAGAGTTAGAGTTTTCTGATTATAATGCTACTATTAGAAAGATTTTAAATGAATTGTCTAAAGTAATAAATCTAGAGACGAAAATAATGTATGCAAGTACTTTAAATATGTAAGTATGAGTTGGATAGATGATAGAATAGAAGCATATTATCAGTGGTTACGAGATAATACTGCTATTAAAGAAGATATAGGAACGGGCTGGTTTTCTATATCTACTCCTTTTGTTGGTCTTTTCAATGATAATATTGAAATATTTATCAAAAAGGAGGGAGAAAAGATTGTTTTATCGGATGATAGTCAAACAGTTGAAAACCTTGTTTTGTTGGGAGTAGATATCAATCGCTCTTCCAAAAGAATGGAGCATGTTAGATCTGTTTTAAGAAATTATGGCATTCAGCTTATAAATAAAGAGCTGACTGTTAATGCCACAGAAAAAGATTTTCCTCAGAAAAAGCATGCTTTAATCTCTGCAATATCCGAAATCTCTGATCTGGATATAACAACGAAACATACTGTTGCATCTGTTTTCGTAGAAGATGTTCAGATGTATTTAGTGGAGCAAGACGTGACATTTACTCCCCAATTCATAGCTAAAGGCAGTACGGGACTTGAATTTAATTTTGATTTCCATATAGCGGGTAAGAAGAGCGAGTTAGTTATTAAACCTTTTAATTTTCTAAACCAAGGTTCTGTAGAACGTTTTTTATTTAGTTGGCAAGATATAAAAGAAACAAGAGAGTCGGTCACTAAAAAGGAAATGAAAAGTTTGGCTATTATTAATGATACTGTCAATGAACCTAGAAAAGAATATATTGAAGCCTTTAAGTCTAAAAGTGCAGATGTGCTATTTTGGAGTTTAAGAAATACAAAAGAGTATTCAGGGAAATTGAATATTGCGTGATTAGTGTAATTTGTTATAGATTGATTTCTTATAAAGGTGCGCTATCCTGCATGTTTATGTGTTACTCTAAAGAGAAAACTTTGCAAATAGAAATAAAATACTGTGTAGTTGTTCTTAACCCAATGGCTACATTTGAAGAGCTTGAGCGACGCATATTTACCGAGTGTTTCTGAAAATGGAGGCTTATACGTTATTATCATTTCATCAAACTTCCTTGTGAATACCTACCTTGTTCCGCAAGGCTGTTAAAAACAACATCCCCTTACTAGTTGTTATGTAGATAAAAAACGTATTTTTAAATAACAAATTAATAGGCATAAATCTATAAATTTTATCGTATTTGTTGCTGTGACAGAATTACTCTCCTTCGCACAGACAGCCGATGGGTAAACCGCCAATGTGGATAATAAAGTCATAGAATGATGTCGTCACATCCACCAGAACCCGGAGCTTTCTTATAAAGAAAACCATACTGCCGATTATGTGGAGCAAAAATGGATGTACTTCCCATACAGGAAGAGACAGGACTTCCTTTTGCTTCGAAGGTGAAGAATGTGAGTCATGCGTGCGGACATGATGCTCACACTGCTATGCTGCTCGGTACTGCTGCTACACTTGCCAAGCAACAAAAAAACTTCCGGGGACTGTATATTTTCTTTTTCAACATGCAGAAGAACAAGCTCCTGGCGGTGCACAAGAGATCATAAAATCAGGAGCATTGAAGAATGTGGATGCTTTTTTCGGAATGCATGTGATACCCGATATTCCTGTTGGTTATATCGGTATTCTGCCTGTCGGATCGGCTTCTACGAGCGCTGGTGGGTTTAATCTGACGCTATATGGGGAAGGTTCTCATGGCTCTATGCCCCAACTGGGCATTGACCCGATTGTAGTAGGTGCTGAAATTGTCCGCAGCAAAGGCGTTTAACAATAATTGTTACTAATTGATTTTTAGATAGTTCTGTATAAACGGGAAGTTCCTAACTTTGTATTAGTTATAAGTTTAGGGATTTCCCTATTTTTGTTTCGGGGAAATCTCCCGCAAGAGGTGAATACCTTGGCTATCTTTGTAACGTGAAAAAGAGTAGAGATAACAATAAAACCGAGAGATATGAAAAAGATTGTTTTTTTATTGCTGCTTGCCTTGTGCTTACCTTTGGGGCTGATGGCACAAAGCTTTGATGACGACCTTTACTTCGTACCTTCCAAGGAGAAAGAGGAAACGAAAGCTCCCGTAAAGAAGGAACCGAAGAAGCAAGTGACGACTAACATCTATGCTGCACCGGGGACTACTGTAGTGGTTCAAGACCGTAAGGGAAAGGTGAGGGATGTTGACGAATATAACCGCCGTTTTGATTCCCGTGACAATGAGTTCGTGATGGATAACGATACCTTATATATTAAGGAGAAGTCCCAACCCGACTTGGATGGCGAATGGGTGACGGGTGAATTCCAGGGTACTCAAGACGATTATGAGTATGCTGAACGGATTATCCGTTTCCGTAATCCGCGTTTTGCCATAAGCATCAGCAGCCCGCTCTATTGGGATGTAGTTTATGGTCCTAATTCGTGGGATTGGAATGTATATACCGATGGCTTTTATGCCTATGCTTTCCCCACTTTCAGTAATCCGCTCTGGTGGGACTGGCGTTATAATTCCTACGGACCCGGTTGGGGCTGGGGATGGGGCTGGTCCAATCCTTATTATTCTTGGGGAGGCTGGTATCCCGGATACTGGGGTGGCTGGTACGGTGGCTGGCATGGAGGATACTGGGGACATCATCACCATTGGCATGGAGGGCCCGCTTGGGGCGGAGGCGTGTCAAGACCTTATTGGGGACGGACTGTGTTGAATGCTAATAATCGTTCTCGTTATTCTAACTCTATTAATTCTTCCCGCCGAAATGTAACTACTGGCAGTTCTTCTTCGCAACGTCGCAGTTATGTAGATCGTAGTGGACGGAGTAGCAGTCGCAGGGTAGTGGGCACCCGCTCAGAAGGTACTCGTACAGGAAGCACTCGACCGGTGGGTACGCGTGTTGAAAGTACACGTACTGAAGGGACAAGACGTACTTCTTCTTCTGCCCGTCCCGGTACGGAAAGCTCACGTAGAACTTATACACGCCCTAGCAGTACGCGCTCAGAATCAAATGGAGTGAGAGTGAATACCAATACTAGCAGAAGGAGCTCCACTTATTCTGGTAGTAATTCTACGCCTACTCGCCGGAGTTCTACTTATTCTCGCGGAAGTTCGACTACTCCACAGAGGTCTACCGGAACTACACGCCGTTCTTCGTCTACCTATACTCCTTCGCGGAGCAGCAGTAGTTCTTCTTCATACCGTAGCTCCTCGAGTAGCAGTTCTTCTCGCAGTAGTGGTAGCTATTCCGGTGGTTCCTCGCGCTCTTCATCAGGTGGTAGCAGTAGAAGCAGTAGTAGAAGATAATTATAAAAATAAGATATAGTTATGAAAAAGATACATAAGATAGTAGCACTTGGTACCTTCTTGTTAGGTATAAGTAATGTGCTGGATGCACAGACCACTATATATGATGCAAATCGTTGGATGGGTAGTGATCTAAATGGTACGGCTCGTTTCGTCGGTATGGGCGGGGCAATGGGAGCTTTGGGTGGAGATATTTCCACTATGGGTACTAACCCTGCCGGTATTGGTATTTATCGCAGTAACGATGCTATGGTGTCTTTTGGTTTTGTTAATACCGGAACGAAAGATGCCGGAGGTGCAAAAGTAGATAAGTTCTTTGGATCGTTTGATAATGCGGGTGTAGTGATTTCCAGTAAGATTGGACATGCGACTGCGTTGCGATATGTAAACTTTGGTTTTAATTATCATCGGAGAAAGTCGTTCGATCGGAATATGTTGATGAATGGTGTATTTGAGAGTTCGCAGACAGAATATATGGCAGGTATTCTAGGGGGGAGTGAACAACCCTTGGGCTTGGATGCAGTACAAGAAAAGGGAGCGTATGAAAATCCCACTCTTCCATGGATTGGTTTATTAGGATTTGATGGTGGAGTAGTAAAGCCAATGTTTAAAGATGCGGAAGGTAATTTTACAAGCGAGGGAAAGGGAACTTTTGCAGGTTATTTCCCTTATTACGAGCCGGGCGATAAGGTGGCACAACAGTACACTGCCCGGGAAAGAGGAGGGATACATTCGTATGATTTCAATGTAGCATTTAACTTTTATGACCGTTTCTATCTCGGAGCTACAGTCGGAGCATATAATGTCGATTATGACCGCACAAGCCTTTATAAAGAAGATTTTACAGGAAAAGATACTAAATATTATGGTGGCTATGATTTAGGAAATGAATATTGGGTAGATGGAAGTGGAATTGATTTTAAGCTGGGATTTATTTGGCGTCCTATTGAATCATCTTCTTTCCGTATTGGAGCAGCTATCCATACACCTACTTTTTTCTCTTTAACAGAGCATAATCATGCTTATATAAATTCAGAATTGGGAGATGAGAAACCTTTATCAGCCGAGGTTGTAGACCGCAATGGAAATCCTATGGATGGTGAATATAAATATAGCCTCGTTACTCCTTGGAAGTTTAACGTAAACATGGGATATACAATTGGTTCAGTTGCTGCTTTGGGATTTGAATATGAATATCAGAATTATTCAACAGCTAAATTAAAAGATGAAGGAGTTACGCTAGCCGAGACTGAAGATATTAAATCTATGATGAAAGCCGTTCATACCATTCGGGTAGGGGCAGAATTCAAGCTTGCTCCCGAGTTTGCTTTCCGTGTAGGGTATAATCATATTACACCTTCAATGAAGTCGGACGCATTTAAATGGATTCCTGATAATTCTATTCGTACGGATACGGAATATGCTAATCCGGGAGCTACTGATAATTATACATTAGGTTTGGGTTATCGGGGAGAGTTCTTCTATGTAGATATGGCTTATCAGTATAATACATATAAAGAGGAGTTTTATGCGTTTGATAGTGTCTATCTTAACGGAACAAGCATTAGAAACAACAATCACAAGGTGCTTTTGACTGTAGGTATGCGTTTCTAACTAAATAGCAGCAGTTTTCAATAGTAATTATAACTTTTTTGTGTGTAAGAAGAATTCCCGGAACGCTGAGTGTCTACAGCAAGTTCCGGGGATTTTTGTTAGATTTTTCCTAATATCTTATCCATTACCCAATTGGTCAGCGTGGCACTTTCGCCGTCACATGTACAAACCGATTTTCCTAATAGATGATCGACTACGGCTTGGATAAGAGGCTGCTGTACATGTTCAGGATTCTCGATATGAAACTCTTCCCGTCCTTTTTCGGTATGTAGTGCAATAGGGTCGAAGGAGAACACCGAGAAGCAAATCATTCCCTTATCACCGATAATCTCAATTCGATCTTCTTTTGCCGAGTCGTGCGCAACAAAACACCATGAACCACTGCCCACCAGTCCGCTGTCAAATTGGAAGCAAGCACTCAAGGTATCTTCGGCAGGATAGAGTCCACCCCGGTTGCTTTTATAACCACTGGCTTCGAGGATACAGCCAAACATTTCCTGCATCAAGTCTATCTGATGGGGTGCGAGGTCGTAAAAATAACCACCTCCGGCAATATCCGCCTGTACCCGCCAAGGAAGGTTGTCGCGATTATAATCGAGATCCCGTGGTGGCTGGGCGAAACGTACCTGTATATTAATAACGTTGCCGATAGCACCTTCGTCCACCAGGCTTTTTACTTTTTGGAAATAAGGGAGATAGCGGCGATAGTAAGCTACAAAGCAAGGAACGCCTGTTTCGCGCGAGATGCGGTTGATGCGGGTACATTCTTCATAAGTCACTGCCATAGGTTTCTCGATGTATGCCGGTTTGCCGGCTTTCATCGCCATGATAGCGTAGGTGGCATGAGAAGAAGGGGGAGTAGCGATATATACTGCATTCACTTCCGGATCATCTATCAGCTCTTGCGCATCATCATACCATTTTTTTATGCCTCTTTCTTGTGCGTAAGCTTTTGCTTTAGCGCCGTCACGACTCATAACGGCTACCACTTCGGACTGTTTCACCTTCTGGAAAGCGGGACCACTTTTTTTCTTAGTCACTTCACCGCAACCGATGAAGCCCCATTTTATTATCTTTTCATTCATAATACCTATTCGCTTTATAAAGAGAGCAAATGTAGGTAAAATAACTTATGAAAGGACTTTTCTCTTCAAAAAATAGTTTAATTCCTTATTGCAAATATTTTGAAAAGAGTAGAAATGCCTTTATTTATCACCATAATACTTATGGTAGATTCTTTGATATTCTTTTTCTTTACGGAATCTTTTCAGCCAGGAATTGAGACTATCCAGCAGAACAGGGGATTCTTTGCTGACACCCCAAGAATAAAATTGTGTGAAACTGATGGCTGTATTTATATCTATTTCGGGAAGAGAATCTGCCATGGCATGTGCAATGCTTTCTTCGCATACAGCGTAGTCGATGTCTCCATGTGCCACCATGGCAATGAGTTGTTCAGGACCGTACTTCTCTATTTCTTCTATATAAATAGTATCGCCTATTTCATTTCCCAGGTTATGAATACGCTGGATAGAAGGAGAACCTTTCACTACATGAAGCGTCTTGCCTGCCAATTCAAGTTGGCTTTGGATGTAGAGTGAGTCTTCTTCTCCGGTGGGTTTGCGTTGCACCAGCACTTGTTTGTTCAACACAATCGGAGAAGTGAGCAACAGTGAATCTTTCAGTTCGCTTGTAGTGGGGATGTCGTAGGCGATGACATCATACAGTCCTTTGCTTAACCCATCGAGTCTTTTATGGAAACTCATGTTCGGGTAAATTTTTGCTTGCAAACCTTGGCTACGGGCAAAAGCCTGTATCAGTTCATAGTGAAACCCGGAAACCGTATCATGATCTACATAGAAACTCAAAGAATTATATTCCGTGGCGGCACGCAAGATTCCTTCTTCGGCGATAGCAACATAGTCTCGTGGATGTCCTGGAGAGGGAGTTTCGTTCGCGTAGTAGTGGCGCACGCCAAGGATAACTGCCCAAACCAAAAGCACTGGAAGTAGGTATCTTAAAAAAGGTCGTTTAAAAGGTATTGACATAGGTACAAAGATTTAATGCAGGAGAGTGTTAATCATAGAAGTTCCATGAAAGCCCGAATTTGAGAATGCGGGGATTGATGGGGTAATGAGGCACGAGGAAGTATTCCGGTTTACTCATACCTTGGTTCACATGGTACATCATCACATAGAAACGTGTACGTTTCAGGTGAAGATTGGCATATACATTCACAATAGGATAACCTCCGATTTCCACTCGCTTATCTTCCGGTTGTAGATAGAATTGCTGGGTGACTGGCATATAAGCAGGAGCGTCATACTTGGTAAAATACCGTACATCAGCTCCCAATTGTACACTCAACACTTTTTTTGCCAGCTTAAACTGCATATAGAAGTTGTGGTAAAGCGATAAATCGGGTAGAGGCAGCACTGTCTGGTTGCTGGATTTTTGCCAGATTACTTCGTTGTCTAAATGGAAGATACCCAAACGGAAGTTCTGACTAAAGGCAGCAGTCAGTACCTGAATGTTGCCGCTATACTGTTCGGGCAAAGCTTCCTGATTAAAGTAGGAGTAGTTTTTAATATTCTCTACGCCTGCTTTAAGGTTCGTTTGCCAGCGGTCGATGTTGAGTTCCCCTTCAATGCGGGTGCGAAACTCCTTGTCCATGTCGTTGTCCCAATAATAATATTTGGAGTGGTAGTGACGCATATAGAATGGAGCCAGTTTGTTGCTAACCCGTCCGCGAGCTATGAAGTTTACCGTATCTTTCCATAAACGGAAATTCAAGTCGAGGTCTCCTTTGACGTCGAACTGACCGATGGCTTTGCCTGCCAGCCCCACTTCTCCGATGGCATGATAATGGAGTACGCTTCCCTGCCGTTTGGACAGTTCTCCTCCAATATAAATTTCTTGTTCTTTATAGATGTCATTCACAAGCGGGTTCTCACTCATTAGTGTATACTTGTTATACTTATGAGTGGCGAAAGCCGTTAGCCCTGCTTTGGCATATTTATTGAACCCTTCAAGTAGGGAAATGCCTAATGTATTTCTTATTCCCAGGTAAGTAGTAGAGTCTCGAATTTCTTTGTTCTCCGGGTCAATGTGAATATCAGGCGGGAAGAAATTTTCCGCCTCGTCTGTAGAATTGAACGCATGCCGTGCCCGCTCCACTTTAAATGTGTGAATAAAGCTGGTGACAGGAACATACTCTTCTTTTGGCGGCATAGTATCATTCTCAGCTTGTTCCAATTTCCGTTTGAATCCTACATTATATCGCTGGGTCAGATAGATATAGAAATCTTTATTTCGGTTGGTACTTTTATTGAGGATGGTAGGCATATTAGTGGATTCATATTCCTTCTTTCCCTCCGCCATATCCTCCGGCTTGGTCACATAGCGGTCATCTGCGATACCGCCGTTTTCGTTAGTTTTGAGATAATTGTTACTATAAATACCTTGTACCTGATAGCGGTCACCGATATAGCTGCCAAATATGGCGCCATTGAAATAAGATGTATTCTGATTGTTGTAATAGCCTCGTCCGTAGAGATAGTCGATATTAAATCCGAAAGCAAGTTGCTTGTTGACGTTCACTGAGAAATAGGAACGGAAACGCTCTTCTCCATTCACTTTATTGCCTGCCTTATGATACGTCAGATTGGTATAAGGTACATTGCTATTGGTAAAGTTGAACTGATCGGGACGGAGGAAGAAGCTCGAGAATGGCTCCATAAAAATAGTCGGTTCCGGGTTATGATTTCGCTCAAAAAAGATACGCGACAGGCGTGGCGAGCCCATATTACCGAGATAATTGTAGTGTCCGGTTATACCTTCCGTTAAATTCGTATTCTGAAAAAGATGATATGCCGTATCCGCAGGGATAATAGTACGGTCGCCCAACCTGTCGCTCAGCCGCCACATATACAGCTTCGGCGGCAAGCTTTGTACCTCTACGTTAGCACTGTCCAGATTCTCCGGTAACATGGACGGGTCAATCTGATTTCCATTCTCATCTCGTCCGTATTGGTTTACCCGTTGTTGTATGGGTTTTAGCTGTGCCTGAACAGTGAGCAGCCCCACGGCAAAAAGGAATATATGTATTACTAGGATTCGTCTCATAATTAGGCGCAAAGATAAACGAAAAATTGGCAACTGGCAATGTATCCAATTGACAATTGATAATTGACAATTGACAATTTAACGTATGTATGCGTTATTTTGTCTTTCTCATCACTTATCAACCCTCAATCCTTCTTCCTTGCCGTCGCCAATTTTCAACTCTTTCTTCCCCCTTTTACCTCTCCACTCTCAACTCTCCACTTCCCTAATAAGTTCCATCCCCCTGCGAATAGCCTCTTCGTTCATAGGGATGAGGTGGTGGTGTCGTTCAGGTAAAGTCTTTTTGAGTCCGCGAATTACATTTTCCAGTGTTACAATCGGGCGAAGTTTTAACAACCCGCCGAGCACAATCATGTTAAATGCTTTCGCGTTATTCATTTCGTTGGCAGCGTCCATGGCGTCAATGCGATATACTTTAATATCCTTGCGCGTAGGCGGATGGATGATACCATATCCGTCATAAATCAGGATACCACCGGGTTTTACTTTGCTTTCAAACTTTTCCAGCGAAGGCTGGTTAAGAATAATAGCCGTGTCATACTTACTAAGGATAGGGGATGATATTTTGTCATCGCTTACAATAACAGTTACGTTGGCAGTCCCTCCTCGTTGTTCGGGTCCGTAGGCTGGCATCCAGCTTACTTCTTTACCTTCCATCAGTCCGGAGTAGGCTAGAATCTTTCCCATAGACAATACGCCTTGTCCACCAAATCCTGCTATGATTATTTCTTCTTTCATTGTTGTTAAATACTTTATGCTTTATTTATCTTTTAAGTCTCCCAGAGGATAGAAGGGGAACATGTGTTCTTGCATCCATTGGTTTGCTTTTTCAGGTGACATCTTCCATCCAGAGTTACAGGTAGATACGATTTCCACCAGGTTGGAACCCTTGCCGCTCATAGAATTTTCGAATGCTTTCCGAATAGCTTTCTTTGCCTTGCGGATAGCTGGAACCGTTTCTACCGATTGGCGGGTGACGTAGGCTGTACCTTCCAGTTGGGCAGCTATTTCGGTAATGTGCAGCGGATAGCCATGAAGAGCCACATCCCGTCCGTAGGGACAAGTGGATGTTTTCATTCCCACGAGGGTGGTCGGTGCCATCTGTCCTCCGGTCATACCATAGATAGCATTATTAATAAATATAATGGTGATGTTTTCGCCGCGGTTCAATGCATGGATAGTTTCAGCCGTCCCGATACATGCCAAGTCACCATCTCCTTGGTAAGTAAATACCAGACGGTCGCGCCACAAACGTTTAATAGCAGTGGCTAGTGCGGGAGCACGTCCGTGAGCTGCTTCTTGCCAGTCAATGTCTAAATAGTTATAGATGAATACAGCACAACCTACAGGGGAGATGCCGATAGCTTTGTCTTCCATTCCCATTTCTTCAATGACCTCGGCGATGAGTTTATGGACTACACCGTGGCTACATCCCGGACAGTAATGCATGGGATTGTCATTCATCAGGGTCGGTTTCTTGTAAACCAGATTCTCAGGTTTAATTATTTCTTCTTTCGTCATAACATGTCTCTTTTTTCTTGACGAGGGGATGATGCCCCTTATCTATTGGTGAATCGTATAAAAAACTCCATCAGCTTGACAAAAATTGCCGCGCCGCACACGTAGAGGAACATCTTGAAGTCGTTCTTTGCCACAAAGTAGGTGATAATAGCCGCCAAGGCGAGTATCAGAAAGAGGATGTTCAGTATGTTTCTTATTTTATCGGGGTTCATAAATAATTCTCGGTTGATTGTAATATAATGTATGTATGCGTTTGCATGTATTACATGATTCTTTCCACTGCTTCCACAATCTCATCCGGATCGGGCACGATGCCGCCGAGGCGTCCGAAGTGTTCCACTTTTACTTTGCCGTTGACAGCCAGACGCACATCTTCTACCATTTGTCCGGCATTAAGTTCGGTGACGAGCATGCCTTTCACCTTGTCCGCATAAGAGGCAATTGCTTTTGTCGGGAAGGGCCAGAGAGTGATAGGACGGAGGATACCTACTTTAATACCTTTTTCGCGAGCCAGTTCCATAGCCTTTTGACCGATGCGTGCCATGGATCCGAACGCAACAATCAGGTATTCGGCATCTTCGCAGTTGATCTCTTCGAAACGCACTTCATTTTCTTCTATTTGACGGTATTTAGCCTGAAAACGGAGGTTGTTTTCTTCCATTGCTTCCGGTTTCAGTTCGAGCGAAGTGATGATGTTCGGTTTACGGTCTTTGGTTCTTCCGGTGGTAGCCCATGGGCATTGTGCAATGACTTCAGCATCTGTGCGGCGTGGCTTCACAGGCGGAAGTACTACCTTTTCCATCATCTGTCCGATAACTCCGTCTGCTAGGATGATAGCCGGGTTACGATATTTAAAAGCCAATTCAAAAGCAAGTCCCACGAAATCTGCCATTTCCTGAACTGAAGCCGGGGCAAGCGCAATCAGACGGTAGTCGCCATGTCCTCCTCCTTTAACAGTTTGGAAATAGTCTGCTTGGCTGGGCTGGATGGTTCCCAGTCCAGGACCACCTCGCATCACATTGACCACTAAGCAAGGCAGCTCGGCTCCTGCCAGATAAGAAATTCCTTCCTGCTTGAGGCTGACACCGGGGCTGGATGAGGAGGTCATTACCATTTTACCGCTTCCGGCACCTCCGTATACCATGTTGATGGCGGCAACTTCGCTCTCTGCCTGGAGCACTACCATACCGGTGGTTTCCCAAGGTTTCAGTTCAGCCAGTGTTTCCAATATTTCTGACTGGGGAGTAATAGGATAACCGAAGTACCCATCTGCACCGCAGCGAATAGCTGCGTGGGCGATGGCTTCGTTTCCTTTCATAAGTACAACTTCTTCTGCCATATTCTTTTCTTTTATTCTACTTTTACTTTATACACTGAGATACATCCGTCCGGGCAAACCGTAGCGCAAGAGCTACACCCGTTGCAGGTATCTTCTTTTACTTGGTAGGCATAATTGTAGCCTTTCATGTTTACTTCTTTGTGGAGGGAGATTACATCGAGCGGACATGCCACCACGCACAAGTTACATCCCTTGCAACGCTCGGTGTCTACTACGATTGCTCCTTTAATCTTTGCCATAATCTTTGTTTATTTTATTACGTTTTACTGATTATACATGTCTTTGTGGTAAAAGTTGAGGATGTCTATTACCATGGTTCTAGCCTGTTTGGCAGGACTTTCGGGGTTGAGGTCAATGGCATATTGGTAGTTGTTCAAAGCTTGTTGCCAGTCGCCTTTTTTTCTGTAAGCATTCCCCCGTAAATAATATAAGACGTCTTTCTTCCCTTCGCTGGTGGAACTCTCCCCGAGGAGTCGGTCGAGTTGCCCGATGGCTTCGTCCACATCTCCCTGGTTAATAAGCTTTTTGAGGTAGTCTATCTGCTCCATTTTCTTTGTTTTTCGGGATTCTCAGTCGCAAAGATAGTTTTTATTTATATAAACTGCGCATCCGTCGGTGGGAAATTTACTCCCTTTTATCTTTATTGCATATTAAGTGAATAAATAGACAGAACGGAGAAAAGGGCCTGGTAGTTTGTATTCTTTTTGCTATTGGCTGGATGAATTTTTACAGAAAAAGGCTTTATTGTGATGTGTAAAGATTACAATTTCTCTTTTTTAGTTTAGACGAAAAGAGGAGATTTCACTTGTCGGAAACCTGCAGAAGCATCTGTTTTTCTGAAAATAATTCTTTTAGTGATAGCAATTAGTATCTTCTATTTGGCAGAATGGCTTCCACTAGTTGGAGAATGAAGAGCTTTTGACGGATAAAATGAAGTATTTATGTTCCGGATGAATGAAAAAGTATAGTTGTAACGAAGATGCAAAATGTTCGTCTATCTGCTTATCTAGTGCCTAAAAACTTGGATTATTCCTTTTTTCTTTTCTGGAAGTTTGTTTATAACCGATAATCCACTCTTTAAGGTAATTCTTAAACCTCTGAGAATGGAATAAAATCAAAAGAGAACTACTTTGTACTGTAGCAAAGCAAAAAAAGAGGTTGAAAATATCTTATATGTATCACAGAAAGAAACGCTCTCGATAAATTTGGTTAATCTCCTTTTTTCAGGATAGCTACACCATAAGGGAAGGATGGTGTAGCTATCCTGTCTTTATGGCTACACTATCCCGCCTGTATAGCTACACTATCCCAAAAAGAAGATAAAAACCTGGTATTTGATGAAAAAAGTTGCGTGATACTTAGATTCCTTTATTCATGAAATGATACGTTATCATTATGGAAGATGGGGAATGATATTACTAACTATTGGTTGCCGGGGCTTGGGTGAAATATAAATGAAATAGTATATAAAACAGCTGAATAATAGTGGAATAATGAGGATGTGACATGCTAAATAAGATAGCGGCATATATAAGAAACAAAGGACAAAAGATATGAAATGTTTGAGAGGTGTTTGTTGGTTGGTTAAATGATGTAAATATACTAACTTTTGTTAGGGGTATTAATTGAATTTATAAAATAGTTAGTATATTTGCATCGTTAGACAGCTAGTCTACGCAAAAAAATAGAGATTATGTGACTTAAATAAGCACGCGCGTACTTTTTAAAATATCTATTTACTAACTATTAATTACAAGGAGACTAAAGTTATGAAAGGAAAAGTTTGGGATACAATTTTGAAAGTGATTATTGCGGTAGCTTCCGCCATATTGGGAGCGCTGGGTGGTGGTTCTATGAACTTGTAACATGAGAGTTTAATTCAATCCCCCGGTGGAAATATAAGCATTTTCCCCCGGGGGATGATTAAGGGATTATTTATTTTACTAAAATGTTTTATCTTAATATTATTGGTTATGAGTACTTTATATACACATTATAAAAAAAGAATATTTAAAATGCTACTGCATCTGTTAGTATTAACCTCTCTTCCATTAATGGGTGCGTATGGACAGCAGGCGCATGAGATTAACTTGGATGTACCGCGCATTGTGCCTATTTCTCCGGAAGCATCTTCGATGGAAAGAAACCAATCCTATCCGGTAGATTATTGTACTGGAATTCCTGATATTACTATTCCGTTATATGAAATCGTGGCAGGAGAAGTGACTATTCCTATTACTTTATCCTATCATGCTTCGGGGCTAAAGCCTAAAGAACGTAGCGGACTTGCAGGAACGGGGTGGACGTTAAATCTGGAACCTTCCATCATGCGTGAAATTAAAGGAATAGCAGATGATGATCAATATGGCTGGTTTTATAACCGGCATCAATCTCCGCCGGATGATAAAGCAGAGCGATTTCGCTATTATACTAACAAGGTGGATAATAGTAGTGATACGCAGCCTGACAAATTTATCTATAAACTTCCGCATAGTGGAGGTGGTGGATATTTTTTAGAACCGTTTGTTTCTCTGACTACTATTCCGAGAACTAATGATAGGGTTTATTTTCATTATGGCAGCATGGATGCTACAGATGCTAACGGGATTCAATATCTGTTTGACGGAGTACACGAGAAAGCTGGAGATTATATAACTCGCTGGCTATGTACATCCATTCGTTCTCCACGACATACAAATCCATTGGTTACTTTCGAATATACTACTACCCGTAGTCGGATGCATCCAAATGCTTATTTCAATTTAGATGGCAGAGTAATTATCAATCATGTTGAAAAGCCCCACCCTTATGTGATATTGACTAAACAGCAGTCTGCTAACTGTCGACATTATCGTGTAGAGCCTGAGCCGGGTGGTTCGGATTTGTGGTCTACTAAGCTGACTGATGTATCGGAGTCGGTGGCAGGAGTTTACTATCCTCCAATTGTTAGTTACATTAATGAGTTTGCTGTTGAGTCCCGTTTGGAAAAAGTACATTTCTTTGGTAATACCTTATCTGTCTCTTATGCTGAGACAGGTTCGAGCCTTACTCATTCAGATGTATATAAAAAGATGGAGGTGACTGACCTAAAAGGAAATATTGTCCGGACTATAGAATTTTTTATCACTCCTTACAATAGCAACACTTCGTTGACTTGTCTGGATTCTGTCCGTATCTCTGCCCCCAATGTTGAAAAGAAGGTATATGCTTTCTGTTATAAAAAATCTAATGAGGTGCCCTCTATTTATACTACGGCGGTAGACCATTGGGGATTTTGCAACGGTGCAGATCGCCAGAATGGCAATGAAGTGACTGTACCCAGTTTTAGGCAGGTGTCATATCTGCCTCTTGGAAATCTTAGCCAGAGAAAAGCTCTCCTTGAGTATTCCGGTGTCAACCGGGAGCCCGATGCAGAATGGACACAGATGGGTATACTCACAAAGATTATCGATCCGCAAGGAATACAAACCAACTTTACATACGAAGGGAATTGTGGCGCTTTTCGGGATAACAACCATGTGGACGGTTACGAAGACTATCTTCATCCTGTAGGGGGAGTGAGAGTAAAAAGTATTGAAGTATACGACTCCCATACGAATGAGCGGATAATAAAAAACTACCAATATGGATTGACCAAACTCAATCACGACGATTATGAACCAATATGGGGTGGCGGAGCTATCAAACACATAGTGAGCGAACGTGACTATTGTTCCTCTATGTCAGCCTATTACAAAGATAATTATGGAACATCCTCCTGGTTTGAGCACATGATTACTTATGTCTCGATGCCCCAGTCGAATATCACGTTCAGTAACGGTAGCGCAGTAATGTATAATATTGTCCGCGAAGAAATTTACGGAAAGAATATGGATTGTATAAGGACGGACTATTATTATCACGTAAATGCACATCTTTTTGAAGATGTATTGCACTGGAACGGCAACGATAATATAGTTAAAAAGTTTCTTTATACTGAACCAGAGAAGGAAGTTTGGAAAATATTCCGTCATTCTCCTTACCACCCCCAAGAGCCTTCGGATGATCTATTGAGGCATTTTCTCAGTAGCGGACAATACAATGGTCTTATCGCTCGTAAGGATTGTTTCGAAGCAGGGGAATTGGTATCCCGAACAGATTATTCGTACGACAGAATCGGTACAAGTTCGGATGTTTTCGTTTACCTTCCCGTACGTAAACTACAAGTTGATATGGAGATTTATCTGAAAGAACCCAGTGACTTGAGTAATAAAGAAATTTTTGCTCTTAGTAATTATTATGAACCCCAGGATGAGGATGATGAGTTGCAGACTACGTTCTTTTTGGATAATAACCTTTTCTATATTTTGGATAAGGAAACCAATATAGAGTATTTTAAAGTAGATAATCGGAAAGACAGCCTGGTAACAGAAAAACGATATACGTATGACACGTACTCTTATGGTTACGATTATTCGATGGAACCGAAAAAGATAGAAATAAAGAATAGTGACGGCAATTGGATAGCAGAGGAATATGATTATTTATATAGATTTCCCGCTATCCTGTCTTATCATAAACGCAGTGAAGGAGACCGCTCAATGGAAAGTCGTATCTTATTTAGAGAGGAAACCTGCTTCCCGCAACGGATACAAAGCAGAACAGACCGACAGGCTGATTACTGCGACGAAGTAATTTACACAGCCTATGACGGTCATGACAATGTTGCCGAAATTAAAGGAAAAGACGGCACGCCTATTACCTTTTTATGGGGATACCAAAACCGTTTCCCCGTTGCTAAGATAGAGAATGCCACCCGTGACGAAGTCTTGCAAGGTATGGGGTATTCGGTGACAAATACGAATGTGCTTGATTCATGGTCGGGCTTCGTTCAGCCCACAGATGATATATGGAACAAGATTTATTCTTTGAGAAATAATCTTCCTAATGCTAGGGTGACTACTTATGAATATGAACCTCTGAAAGGGGTAACAACTATCACCGACCCGAATAATGTAGTGACACACTTTGAGTACGACTACTATAAGCGCCTGACCGACAGCTATTATCTGAACCCGGACTTGCAGAAAGTGATGTTACAAAGAAACATTTATCATTTTGAGAAACCGTGATGGAGAAAAACAAATTGGATACTAACTAAATACAATAAAAACATGAAAAAATATATATGCTTTATGTTATTCAGCCTATTCTGTTTTGTAAGTTTTGGGCAGAAAGGCTATGAACACAGGTTACCTACAGCTATTGACTTGGGAACTCATGACCGTCCGTTTACATTTACGGATATTGAGCGGAGGCCCGGCGATTTTACGGATGATTTTCATTGGGATGAAAATTACAAACCGCCTCTTGCCAGGAATGATATATTTTACCGTATCACTCTGACTGGTTCGCTGGCTGTAAAGTTTAAAGTGACGCGAACCGGTCGATGTTGGACTAATATATTTTTGTTGGATGATATGGGTAAAAGATGGGAATACAGGAATCACTCTAATTATGTTTTCGGGTTGACCCCCGGTGTATATTATTTTGTTGTGGAAGGCGAACAATCAGGTAATCTCAATGAACCTTTACCCAACGATACGCTCAGAGTGCAAGTTGAAGGAGTTGACCGTACTGCAGGAGAAGATTTCTCTTGTCCGTTAGAGCTTGGAAGTTTTAGCGATAACTTCAATCTGACTCCCAAGGTGAAAAATATGGATAGCTTTAGAAATGATTATCGTTCGGCTAAGGATGTAAGAGTAGATGAATATACGCACGACGCTGTATTTCATTTTACATTGGAAGGTCCCATGACAGTGAGTTTGAAACAAAATGGACGTTCGGATGAATATGATTATTCTCAATCCATTCTTATAAATGCCGCCGGAGACACTATTTGTGTTTCTAATGCTGGAGACGATAATGTCCAACAAGTAGAACTTCCCGCTGGAGAGTATTATATCTATGGATGGTGTCGGATCTTTTTGGATGATGGTTTGTTTAGTTTTAAATTAAGCGGCACTGTTCCGCCGTGGGGTAGTGAGTTCTTCTATGCGGTGGAGATAGGTAGCCATTCTTCCGACTTTACCTATACGGATACACGAAACACTTCCAATTATCCCAGCAGTAAACAACCTGAAAAGGCTGGGAAAGAGGCGTATTATCGTTTCACCTTGGTACAACCGATGGAGATCAATATAAACACCTGCGGTTCGGCAATATCGGACACGTATCTGAAAGTTTTTTCTTCGAATCAAAAATTGATGTTCTTTAATGATGATTATTCGGGTGCAGGGGCATGTAGCGATACGCACAATGCCTGTATTAGAATTCCTTCGTTGATTCCGGGGACCTATTACATAGTTACTGATGCTGCCAGTAGTGGTAATCTTACTACTACCGTCACCGGAACCGTGATTGCCAATCCCGGTAATACTCCCGACATAGCTATTGATTTAGGTACACATGACAAAGGATTTACTTTCTCCGATATTCGTGATACTTCCTCCAAGTATACTAATAACTATACAGGGAAACCAACCTTCGACGTATATTATAAGTTTACGCTTACAAAATCCTTGGACGTAACAATTAACCATGAAGGATCTACCTTGTCTGATACCTATTTGAGCCTGCTTGACCAGAACCGTACCTTATTGAAGGCTAGCGGAAATGCTAACGGTTGGGCCTCTTTGGAATTCAGAAAGCTTCCGGCAGGAGTATACTATGTAGTCTCCGAGGGTATTAACGGGAATGGGGCAATTAAGACTAGCATCAACATTTTGGGATTGTATAGTAAATTGAAGACAACCATTGGTCAGCCACATGTTATCACGCTGAAACCGATAGTCGAGACTGATAATTTAGATGTCTTGCGGGAGTCTGAGTTGGTACAGGAAGTACAGTATTTCAATCATTTGGGGTTGCCTACGGAAAAGATTCTACATGGAATAACTCCCGGTTTAAATGACCTTATAATTTTGCAGGAATATGACGGTATGAATCGGGAGACAAAGCAGTGGTTACCTGCTGTGGTGGACAATGCCGAAGGAGTCTATATTCATCCTAATAATGTACAACAAGCTGCCAGGGACAGTGAGCTTTATGGCAATGATTCTAATCCATACACCCAAATACAGTATGATGGTTCCCAACTGGGAAGGATTACAAAACAGTTTGGGGCGGGAAAAGACTGGCAGTCTGTCAAAAAATCAGTGAATACAGACTATCTGACAAATAGTAGTAAGGAAGTTGCTTTGATTGTAAAATCATACAGTTGTACGGAGACGTTACTGACGTGTAGTGGTGATTATGTGAATGGAGCCCTTTTTGGAGTTAAAACGACAGATGAGGATAGCAATGTGAGCTTCCAATTTAAGGACAAGGTTGGAAGACTCATTCTTTCCCGCCAGATGAATGGAACGGAGTGTCTGGATACTTACTATGTGTACGATAAAGCCGGGAATTTGCGCTTTGTGCTTCCTCCGCTGGCAGCCGATGCCTTAATGGGCAGTAATTCATGGAATGAAGATAACGTATTTCTTAAGAAGTATGCTTATATTTATAAATATGATGTCAAGAACCGTTGTATTTATAAGAGATTTCCTGGATGTGAGCCTGTGTATATAGTATATGATGCTACCGATCGTGCTATATTCACCCAAGATGGACGGCAGCGGGATAAGGGAGAATGGACGTTTAGTATCCCTGATGCTTTTGGCAGGACGGTCCTAACTGGAACTTGTAATAATGTGTTGAATTATGCATCGAACCCTTTAGGCAGTGGAGTTATTGTAAAAGGTACTTTTGAAGGGACTACGGATGCTACCAAAGGATATGTTGTCTCCGGCCTTACCTTGACTACTCCTGTGGTATTAACAGCAAGTTATTTTGATAGCTACGACTTTATCGGTCAGAATGGAATACCATCAGGAACAGCTACCGCATACGAAGCTGTAGAGGGTTATGGTAAACGTTATGACGGTGGATGTCGTGGTTTGCAGACGGGAACGCTGACTGCCCGTCTCTCCAAAACAGGCTTAGTTACGGGTTATCTTTACTCGGTTATGTATTATGACGAACGTTACCGACTGATTCAGCAAAAAGGTAACAACGAGCTTAATGGTAGTGACCAAATGTATACAGCTTATAGTTTTACTGGCCAACCGACGCAGGTGAAACATGTGCATACGGTTCCGGGTAAAGATACTATTATTGAAATCCATAAGCATACGTATGACCATGCCGACCGTTTGCTTCGTACTGTTTATCAGTTAAATAATGACGTCCCGGTTACTTTGGCGGATAATGTATATGATGAAGTCGGTCGCCTTAAAACAGAGCATAGAAACGGAAACTCTAAGCTAAGAACGGACTATGCCTATAATGTGCGTTCCTGGATTAAGAATATCAGCGGACCGTTGTTTACTCAGACATTGTATTATCAGGAAAAAATAGATGGCAATACACCTTGTTATAATGGTAATATCAGCAGTCTGTTGTGGAAGGTGAATCAAGCAGCGAGTGAAGTCGGTTATCGTTTTACTTATGATGGTGCCAACCGTATGAAGAATGCTGTTTATGGAGAAGGAGTCACTCTATCCGTCAATCCGAACCGCTTTAATGAACAGATTACCGCTTACGATAAGATGGGTAATATCCTTGGCTTGCTTCGTTACGGTCAGATTTCTGCTACAGAGTATGGTTTGATTGATAACCTGAATCTTACTTATAATGGTAATCAATTGCAATCCGTAAAAGACAATGCCACTCACTCTGTGTATGGTAGCGGTATGGAGTTTAAAGATGGTGCCAATGAGTCAGTAGAATACACTTATGATAAAAATGGCAATTTGACTAAAGATTTAAACAAAAACATATCAGCAATTGAATATAATCTTTTAAATTTGCCAAGTCGGGTGTTTTTTGGAGGTGGTAATGCGGTTGAATATGAGTATGGGGCGGATGGAAGTAAGCTTCGTACTGTACATGTAGCTAATGGTATTACTACTACCACTGATTACTGTGGTAATGCGATCTATGAGAATGGTTCCTTGAAGCTGCTGCTGAATGAAACAGGTTATGTAAGTTTCCCGGATAAGAAGTTTCATTTCTATCTAAAAGATCATTTGGGTAGTGTTCGTGTGGTGGCTGATAAGGATGGCAATGTGGAGGAGGCTAATAGTTATTATCCGTTTGGAGGTTTGTTTGCTACTACTGCAAGTGTTCAGCCTTATAAGTATAATGGTAAGGAGTTGGATAGGAAGAATGGGTTGGATTGGTATGATTACGGGGCGAGGTATTATGATGCGATATTGGGTAAATGGTATGTGGTTGATCGAGTATCCGAGAAATATTATAGATTATCTCCTTATGCTTATTGCGTAAATAATCCTCTCCTGCTAATTGATCCTAATGGGATGTGGCCTACTTTGGGCGATATAAAGGTTGGTATAAACAATGTAATTGGTGGAACTCTTAGCCTTTTAAATGGTACAGTTCGTGCCGTAGGTGATAATCTTTTGTTAGGTTCCACTTCTTTACGTGAAACAGGGATTTACAGTCATGCTACTGCCTATAATTTGGGTCAGGATTTGGGTGATGTCGTCAGTATTTTAATAGGTGGTTCGGAGGTTGTTAGTGGTTTAGGAGAAATATTTGGCGGAGGGGTAGCTGCTCCTGAAACGGTAGGGGTTTCATTGGTTGTTTCAGCTAAAGGTGTTGTTGATGTAACTCATGGTTCTTTGATGGCAACGAGTGGTGCAGTGAAGTTATTCTCTAGGAAAGGAAGAGTGAAGGAGAGTGGAAAGAGAAAAGGAGTTGTATCTTTAAAAGAAAATGAGTTTAAGACCCCTAAGTCTGGTTCTGGTAAAGAGAAAGCAAATAATCCTCCTGATTGGGTTAAAGGAGAAAAACCTTATAAAGGAGAAGATGGAAAGTCTTTTGCAAAAAGATTAATGGAAAAAAAGTATGGAAAAGAGCATAAATACACAACTGGTCCAGATTCAGAATTTAATAAAATAAAAAAGTATGGAGATAGATCCTTTGAATAATGAGAAAAAATATTATGAACTTTATCATATGTATGAAGATAAGGTTTTAGATGATGAAGTTGTAAAATTTATAGGTGTGTTCTCTTCAACACACAAGGCTTGGAAGGTAATAAAAACATTGAGAAGTCAACCTGGCTTTTGTGATCATTCTCAAAAATGTTTTAAACTCAGTCGTATTATTTCTATTGATGAATATGAATGGAAAGAAGGTTTTTGTACTGTTGAAGAAGCATTTGAGTATCAAAGAAAAATATATAGGGATGAGTAAGAAGTTATTGTATAGATTAGATCATAAGCATGCTTTTTCTAATTATGAGGAATCAATGCACATAGGAACATTTTCATCCTATGAGAATGCTGATAAAGTAATAGATGAATTGGTGAAACGGCCTGGATTTGTATTATTTCCTCGGTCTTGTTTTATAATTACTAAAGTTGAAGTTGATGATTATCTGTGGAAAAATGGTTTTATTTCTACAAAGGAAGGTGATAAAGAAATAGAATAATCAGGTAGTGTATCTATAGCGCTACGGAGGCTGTAATTTAAACTGTGTCAGCAAAGCAAACAAATAAAGTAATAACTTTGCTAACACAGTTTTTTTATGATTGAGAAATTTGATTTTGAAAGTATCAAGAACAAGGCTATCGAGCAGCTCAAGGCTGGCAAGGCCTTGTTAGGAAAGGACGGAGCTTTTGCCCCGTTATTGGAGAGCATTTTAAACGCAGCCTTAGAAGGAGAGATGGATGCCCATCTTTCCGAGGATGAGCGTATGAGTGGCAACCGTCGTAACGGAAAGATGCGGAAGCAAGTGCAGACTTCCATGGGTGAAGTGACCGTATCTACTCCTCGTGACCGCAATGCCACATTCGATCCGCAGTTTATAAAGAAGCGTGAGACCGTTCTTGCCGAGAGTGTTGCCGACCGCATCATCGGACTTTATGCCTTGGGTAACAGCACACGTGAGATAAGCGAGTGGATGGAAGAGAACCTTGGCAACCGTGTATCTGCCGAGACAATCAGTTCCATCACCGACCGTGTACTTCCGGAAATAAAGGCATGGCGTTCCCGTAGTCTGGAGCCGGTTTATCCGATAGTCTGGCTTGACGCTATTCATTACAAGGTTATGGATGACAGAGGTTGTGCCGTCAGCCGTGCTATTTACAATGTCTTGGCTATAGACAAGGAAGGACGTAAGGACTTGCTTGGTATGTATATCTCTAAAAATGAGGGTGCGAACTTTTGGCTGAATGTGTTGACCGATTTACAGAACCGTGGTGTCCGTGACATCCTCATAGCTTGTGTCGACGGCTTAAAAGGCTTCCCCGATGCCATCCAAAGCGTGTTCCCCAATACCATCGTCCATCAGATACGCAACTCCGTCAAGTATGTCGGCAGCAAACATAAAAAAGAGTTCATCAAAGACCTGAAACATGTCTATGGCGCTGTAAGTAAAGAAGCCGCAGAAACAGAGCTTCTTAATCTGGATGAAAAATGGGGTGAGAAATATCCGATTGTCATCAAGTCGTGGCAGGACAACTGGGAAAGGCTTACTGAATACTTCCAGTTTACACCGGATATACGACGCATGATATATACCACCAATACTGTCGAGGGTTATCATCGCCAAGTACGGAAAGTTACAAAAAACAAGGGCGTATTCCCTAATGATACTGCCCTTGAAAAGCTTGTTTACCTCGCTTATCGCAACATACGCAAGAAATGGACTATGCCACTGGCTAATTGGGGGACCATTGCGCAACAATTGGCGATAAAGTTTGGAGATAGATTTAAGTTGTTGTAATTTTACGCTCGTCGGGAGTGCTGGTGCACCCCCTTGGTGCTGGCCGATCCCCGACCGATGAGTTTGATTGGAAAATAGCGCATGACACAGTTTATTTTACGTCCCCGCGCTATGATTATTTGTATCCCCTTGATTGATTGTTCCCGATTAATTAGTATCTTTGTTGCTAACTATATACCATTTCACGAGTTTGTGCTAGATTGTATATAAGTGCCATAATTTTAACTATTAATTATACTCAACTGAAGAAGAATACAAAGAGTTATATTAAACTGCTAATTTCATGGGGGACGCTCTCGGTGATCGATTTCAAGTACGGCGTGGGCATCGTGGTTGAGGCT
>JAUUNK010000238.1 GCA_030844565.1 Bacteroides ovatus | reverse complement strand
GTGGTCCTGCAACCAAGTATACCCTTTCGCCACAAGCGCATGTTACAATGCCACTTGATATTGATACTTATTTTAAGAATGATGTTGATGAACGGCAGATACAAGAGAGTTTCAACTTTCAACTTATCAAAGAAATTCTACCTAAAGTGTCTTTGTTTACGGATGAAGAAATGGTTCGTCTGAACAATGCTCAACAAACGTTTCATAGCAATATTTCTAGTATGTCCGATTTAGAGTATCGCAAAGAAATGGAGCGTCTTGGCGTAGATTTATCGTGGAAATCATCGCAAATAGAAGGTAATACTTATTCTTTATTAGAAACAGAACGGCTTTTGAGAGAGAGGCAGACAGCACAAGGAAAAACGAAAGAAGAGGCCATCATGTTGCTTAATCATAAAGATGCGCTTGATTTTATCTTAGAAGCTCCCGATTATCTTAAAGATATTTCAGTACATCGAATAGAGGATATACATTTCTTTTTAACCAAAGAACTGGGTGTTGACCGCAATATTCGTCATCGTCGTGTGGGTATTACAGGAACAAATTATCGCCCACTTGATAATGAGTTTCAGATTCGTGAGGCTTTGGAAGATACATGTGTGCTCATTAACAGTAAGGTGAATATTTTTGAGAAAGCTTTGCTTGCATTAGTGTTGCTTTCCTATATTCAGGCATTTACAGATGGGAACAAGCGTACTGCACGTATCACTAGCAATGCAATTCTTATTGCGAATGGTTATTGTCCCCTTTCGTTTCGGACAGTTGATTCAGTGGATTACAAGAAGGCTATGTTGATGTTCTATGAACAAAACAATATTACGGCTTTCAAACAAATATTCATTGACCAATTTGAATTTGCGGTGAATACATACTTTTAGATATTAGGTGTCAATGATAATCTACCTAGTTTTAGTCTATTTAATGAGTCTTGCACACATGATAATTTATCTTAATGTTGCTTATTGTGACTATGAAATAAAAGAATGAGAGTAAATTTAGTGACAGCGACCAAGGTAATAGGAAAGTAAATATTAAAAAGTTTGTAATGTCCTTGTTGAAAGTCGATTACATAATCAAAATAGGTAAGACGTTGAATTATCCGGATAATTCCTTCCTAACAAATCGATGACTTTCATTTACTCTTATAGTTGCGTTTGATTTCATCGATTGGCTTGCCACCGATACCAAAATTTTCATCCGGCAGTTCCTTTATCGTGACGGTGAAAAACTGCGCCGGGATATTGGTTATTTCGGAGGCAGTTGCTGTGAGACGTTCAATCAGCTCTTTCTTTTGCTCTGCGGTCAGTTTGCCGCTTTCAATGGATATGTATGGCATATTATATGTTATTATCTTGCATGTCTTGGATAGAGTTTCCTCAATCCGATTGCAAAATTACAAAAAAACGTGATAATCCACTCCTTGTAATCGAATTTTCCGTTCTCGTTCTCCTTTATGTATGGAGCAGGATGATTGAATGATATAACTTACTGAATTATATATTAGTAAGCGTGTTTGGTGCAGGTGGGAGTTTCTCTTAGAAACGATCCATTTCATTTGCTCCTGCGCCCTTGCCTTTGTATCGGTCACGAGTTGAATTGAATGTGTACTGGAGCGTCAGCATTAATGTTCGGTTATTGGTTGTGTTGAATTTGTAGATTGTTACATCCTTATTCAGCAGTGTTGCATCCCGATTGCTTTTGTTGAATATATCATTGGCTTCGAGAGTTACACTGAAGCGGTTGTTAAAGAATGCTTTGTAGAGTTTGGCATTAAGGTATGAAGAGGATTTCTGACGTGTATTGTCTTCATTTCCCGCACTCATCCACTGCATATCGACATTAAGCCAGAGGTCATAAGGCAAGTGGATGGCATTTTGGAACTGGACAAGACCAATCGGATTATTGAGACTTTTACGGGTATTACCATAATCCACAGTGAGCCATTGTTTGAGTATGCCTACATTGACTTTAGGCTGCCATATACCCACTTTAAACTGTGCACCGACGAATGCTTGTAGCCCGTGAATCTTCGAAAAATTGTCCATTGTAATGAGCTTCACCTCAGCATCATCACCATAGGGGCGTGTGGTATTCATAATAGGGTCCTTCTTATATGTATAGGTCACTTGTCCGAAAAATTGTCTCCACGCTCCCATAAGTTCGATTGAATGTATTTTTTCAGGCAAGAGGTAGGGATTGCCGCCTTCAAGGGTGAAACGATTAATATAATCGACCGTGCCGTCGAGATCCGCATACCCCGGTCGTCGAGTCTTATACGTGTAGTTCAATGCAAGTTGAACATTCTTAACCATTGTCGATAGCGACAGTGAAGGGAACAGGTTATTGTACGTTTTGCTCTGGTCATCTTTCCTTTGACCGTTTTCAATATAATCAAAGTTCACATGTTCATATCTTAATCCCAATCCTACATTAAATTGTCCAAAGGTTTGTCCCATTTCAACAAAACCGGCTATGTTGTTTTCGTCTACACGAGAATTGGAGTTGCTTATGAGAGAAGCATCTGTGGTATAATCGGAGGAGAAACGAGAAGAAGTATATTCTTCACCGAATTCAATGCCGCCTTTCCAAAATGGATAACTGAAAATCAGTTTTTCTGCCAACAGACGGCTATGATTGATGCCGAGAGAATTGACAACAGAGCTGTCGAAATTGTCGCTTGTCTCGTTGTTCCACATTGAATTGCGGTTTTTACGCCACATATAATCCATATTGAAGTCGATGCCCCATTTTCCTACTTTTCCGTTATAGTATAGGTTGGCGTGATGCTTGGGTAGTGTGTTTATATCGGATTTGCCATGCATGGTAAGGTTGTCATATACCAAACCGTCGGCATACACGGACGATATTCCGGTATGATTTGTTTTCTGCTTGGTAAATCCGTTGGAATAGTATGCACCAATGGAGTGGTCTTCGTTGAAAAGATATGAGAAGCCCGCCTTTCCGTAAAACTCATTGGTTCGCATAGCCCCATCTTGGGTAAGCAACTGATTCCAAAGGGTTGTCGCTTGTGTGAGCATATCCACACGATTACTGCTTTGGAATTTTCCTCCTATGTATCCGGAATTCCCGAACAACTCCAAACCGCCTGTGCGAAACTTAAAGTTGGCTTGATCAACTGTGCGGAAATATTTTTGCATCACACCCTGCGCCCTAAGTGTGCCACTGAAACCATCTCCCTGAGGACGTTTTGTGCGGATGCGAATGACTGATTTTACGGAGGCATCGTACTTTGCTCCCGGATTTGTTATTACCTCGATATTCTTAATATCTGCGGAACTAAGCTGTGAGAGCTGTGTCATATCCTGCACCTCCCGGCCATTTATATAGATAGCCGGAGAGCCTTTGCCGAACACCTCAAAGTTACCCTCTCGCCCAAGCACCATTGGCACTTGTGTAAGTACATCGTTGGCGGTACCTGCATGTTCGAGTTGGGAACCAGCAATATTAGTAACCAAGGCATCGCCCTTTATCGCCGTCACCGGGCGATTGGATTTCACCACCACTTCGCCGAGTATTACACTTTCCGGTAGCAGCGAGATTATGCCAAGATTCCCCGTTGCCGGAATGTTCAGCGTTTGATTTGAGTAACCGATGGAAGAAAGCCTTACGAATTTCGGGGGGACTTGTGGATTTTCAAAAATGAAAGTACCGTTTTCATCGGTAACAGTACCGGCTATGTAGGTGGAATCGGCTTTGAGAAGTACGACATTCACGAAGTCAAGTGGAGCGTTGCTTTCATTCACGACTTTACCCGTAATATTTTGAGCCAATGCGGTTGCCGAAGTGATTGCTGCAAGAAACAGCATAAATATTATTTTCATCTTTATGATCGTTTTTGATTACTGATGCAAAATTACAGCCATGGAAGATTTCCTGCCATACCCAAAAGTGTACAAATGTGATTGGTTGCATAAATCTTTTCCAGCACATTTTCCACGTTTCTATCTATGCCGCAATTTAAAATAGCTTGTTGTTTGTGGCTGCAACTATCGCCTCGGAGATGTTGCGTACATCAAGTTTCTCGAAAATGCGTTGCCGGTATTTCTTGATGGTATCGGGGGAAAGGCAGATTTTATCAGCAATTTCCGACATGGTATAGCCCTGAATGGATAGTGCCAGCACCGATTTTTCACCATCGGTCAATACTGGCATCTGCCGCTTGTTCCATCGGCGGGTATTCAGATTATATTCAAAGAAATCGGATGTGCCGACACGGTGCATTTCGATATGTCCGGCATCAGTATGTGTTGCCACCGACACCACACAGAGAGCCAGCCATATCCGCCCGTCAGATGTAAGGGCAAGTGGTGTCAGCTTATGGTTCACGAGAATCTTACGACCGCAGTTAAGAATATGGAAATCGTATGATATGTACCAGTCTTTCCGCTCATTAACAGCAATGCCGTTGTAGAAATCAAATCCGGCCTTGTTCAGCGTAAGCAACAACTGTTGTTCATCCTCCGGCACATAATTGAGATAGAACCGATAGCCCAGCTCCCGCATTTGTTCCGGCGACAATCCACACAGAAACATAGGATTGGGTGACACATAGAGGAATTCCTGTTTGAAATAGTCAATAATATAGACGCTCTGGTAAGTCGAGCGAGAAAACGCCTCCGCCGACATCACATATTCCGACACACGACTATAATCGAGCTCATCGGGAAGCCTTACCTCGTTGTCGGGTATGAAGAATTCATCTACATTAAAACGGTTCATTATTCAGACTTTATGGTATGTACTTAGTTTGCAAAATTATAAAAAAGACGTGATAATCTACTCAAAACAGACAAATTAATCCAAAATGCAACCTAAACCCTTTCTTACGTTTCTTCTTCGTGCGCAATATCTCCGCCAGCTTTTGATTGGCTTCCGCATCGCTGGCGTTACAGAATGAGCCGATTGCAAAATTAAGTATCAACGAGTCCCCGTTTTTTCGTCTGTCCTCTTTTGTCTCCGCAAACACTTTATTCATAGGCATTTTGAAGATATTTCCGCTTTTTTATTAGTCTTTTCCACAGATTTTCCGTAATTTAAGTTCCTAATTTCCCCATTTTCCTGCTAAACTCATATTCGATTTGAAACTGTTAATCTTATTTATTTGTTACACAGTGTAAGTTTAGTCTATTTAGCGAGTCTTGCACACATGATAATTTATCTTAATATTGCTTCTGGTTACTATAAAATAAAAGGATGAGGGTAAATTCGGTGACAGCGACCAAGATAATAGAAAAATAAATATTGAAAAGTTTGTAATATTCTTGATGAAAGTCGATTACATAATCAAAATAGGTTCGTCTTCTTTATAAACTTTAAAATATATTAGTATGCGAAAAAGACGAATTATGCTTTTCGGATGTACGTGTGGTATATTACTATTAGTACTATATGCTTGCGTTCGGGATGAGTGGTTTAAAGAAGAACAGCAAGAATTATCTACAGAGTTTAGTGTATGGGAAAAATTCTGAATTGACTATTGAAGCGGCCAAGAATTGGTATACTACCACTACTGCGCCAGTAACGCGAATGGCTGTTACATCTTTTAATAAATGGGGTTTTCTGATAACACCTTCTTGGAATCATGCTAAAGAATGGAAGAAGGGACGATATGAAGTGGTGGAAGTTTCTTTACGTTCAAATGTAAACGTAATTTTTTATGGGAAAGATGTAAAAGATAAAAAATCTTCCATGAGTGGAAAGGATAAAAAGAAAATTCAAAATGTGGGGCGTACTGTTATTTTGAAAGATATAGTAACTAAAGAGATTATCACTTTCAATATGGTTATTGTAGGTAGCTATGATTATTTAATGAAGGGAAGAAACGGTCTTTCAGATAATAGTTATCTATATAGAGAACCTAACTTCGATGGTCAAGTTTTGTTCTTTAAGTCTGGTGGAGAGTTTATTAATGGATGGAAATATAGAAATGGAAAGATTGTCAAGCAAATGTCTCCTCTTTTGGATGCAGATAGCATACTATCAGATACTATAGTAACTCGGAGATACATGGAATGCCATACTGAGTACATCTATTATGACCGTTATGATTGTACAAACACTACACCTTCTTCTACACCTACTGATTGGACTACTTTATCTAGTGGTGGGGAATTTGGAGGTGGTTCTACTGGAGGAAATGGATGGTGGGATGATGATCCTGATAAATCATTTCCTTTGGATGATGTGGAAGTGGTTGCCCCAGATTCATGCCAATGGGTAACAGAAAAGATTCCTACGGAGGAATGTACCTGGGTGGATGATGGAGAATCTGGCGGAGGAATTGCTGGAGGCGGAGGAATTGCTGGAGGTGGAGAAGAAGACAAGGAAGAAGAGGAAATTATTAAAATCAGCACTGAGTCTACTACTATAGAGGTTCCTAATATATATGAAATAAACGTTAACATAACAAATTGTGAACGACAAGTAGTGAATGTCACTTATGAGATGAAACGAAGCGTTCAATCCTCGGGTTGGTGGGTGACCGTTCATGATGATTATTCAGGAACATATATAAGTAGCTATAAACGTAAAGCATGGACGCCTGGAAACTGGCAGATAAGAGCTGTTGTAAGTTTTGAAAATGGCACTAAAACATCAAATATTATTTCTGTAGAAGAGCAATATCCATCGATAGAGAAGTTTTATGCTAATTCTACTTTGAGAAGTCATCTAAGTACAACACTGTGGAACAAGGCTGTAGAATACGCTCGCACTAATAAATCTCAGCATGCTGTACGAGAATACGGTTGCTTTATTTATTTAAAGCAAGATGGTACCTATTATGCTGGAAACACATTGGAAGGACCGATAGTATATATGAATGTTCCAGGAGTAGCAGGTTCGGTGACATTTGAATATAGTGATACACCCTATGACCCTAGGATGGATGATGTAGATTTATTAGTAGGAACGATGCATACTCATTATCCACTTACTTGGGCAGCATCCGGAATAGCGAGAGCTGTTGGTCCATCTGAGCATGATAGAAAGGCAGATTTGCCAGGGATTGGATATGATTATACTACCCGATTGGTTGCTGGACATAGCGAAGATAATTCAAAAGATTTCTTTAGTTATGGGAAGAATAGAAGAGAGACAACAAAATAAGAATTTATTAAATAAGGAAAGATATGAAACGAATAATAATGCTTTGTTTAACATTATGTGTGAGTGTTAGTTTTCTTGCGCAGAATTTGGATAAGATGAAGAAAAGTGATAAAACTAAATATTTGTTACAGTTGGCAAAAGAAGCTGTCTTAACATATGGGCCTGATTACTACAGAGAGTATGGGCAGCCTGAAATCCAGCATGGACATGTGGATGAGGAAGTTAAACGATATTTTACAGAAGATGAATTAAAGAAATTTCCAAATAGATCTTATTATACGGTTAAATACTATTATAATGAAAAGGAAGAAGCTTTTTATGAAGATTACTCTGCTTGGGTTTATATTTGGGGAGATACAGGGCAAGTTTTTCTAATATTTTTTGGTAATGGCTTGGGATTGGGAGACCTTGATCAACCTCATACGAGAACTGACCCTAATAGAGTTAGACAAATGACGTGGCAGAAGCTTCCTCCCGGAAAAAATTATGTGGGAACTTTTAAAGAAGAAGGTAAGTAGATTGATATAAACATTATAAAAATGAAACTCCGAACTTTGTTATATAATCTTCTTGTGCTCTTGTTTTTTTCTTGTTCAAGCATTCCTGCAGATGTTAGGAAGGCATTGGAGAAGGCGGGAGTCAATCGTGCTGAGTTGGAAAAGGTTATTGACCATTATCGAATTACTGGTGAAAAGCAAAAGCTGAGAGCTGCTTATTTTCTTATTGCTAATATGCCGGGAAAGTATTCCGAATATTATAATTATAATGAGCAGGTTTATAAAGTGTTTTGTCAAAAAAGAGATAGTCATAAACAGAGTCGGATTGTTTTAAGAGATTCTTTGGCAGAACAACTGGACATGTTAAAAGATATAGCGGGACGTTCTCCACTAGT
>JAUUNK010000237.1 GCA_030844565.1 Bacteroides ovatus | reverse complement strand
TATTTCTTTAAGACTTCTTCCGAAGCGCGGACGCATTCTTTAAGATATATGTCAGCGTCCGCCAATGCATGATATTTCCTCCAAGTTCCTTCGAACAAGGCAAAGCGGGAGATAAGGGCCTGCACCACGTAGACGTTAATGGTATTTTTTCCATCATCATTTCCAATATGTATTTCTGCATATTTCAGGTTTGACAAGATGTTGGAAGCTACCAGGTCGCGACTATCTCGCTTGGCATATAGTTCGGGACTTTCTTCACTCAGAGCATGTTCCACCCAAGGAATATCACCGAATTTGGAAAGCATCTGGAAATACTTGTAAGAACGGAAGAAGTAGCCGACACTACGCCAATGTTCTTTCTCGGTAGCGTTCATCTGTGAACTGTCGATGTTGTCGAGCATCAGATTGACACGCCGGATATAGTCGTAGTCCCAATCCTTTGATTCGTCCGTAGCCTTTGCTTTCTGGTATGCCCATTGCCCTTCGTTTCCGGCAAGGCCTTTTATCATGTTATCCGCTTCGTAGTCTCCGCGGAATATATCATCGGTTTGTTGGGTGTCGTAGGCATAGCCGAAAAACACATTGTATAATCCCCATGCGTAGGTCTTAAAATTATCAGAGGTGGTGAAGACTGTCGATTGGGTCTGCTGTCCTTTGGGATAGACTTCGAGAAACTCGTCGTTCAGGCAAGACGACTACAATAGGCAAAGACCGGTGGTTAATGTTATAAATATATGTCTGTTCATACTATCTTATTATTTAAAGTGATGAAACAATTAGAATGAAAGGTTTATACCAAACGAATACTGTCTCATATACGGATAGGTAAAACCGCGTTGTCCCAAGTCGTCGGTCACGGTACGTTCGGGGTCGATCCCTTTGGGCAGGTGGTCGAAGGTGTAGAGATTCTCCCCGCTAAAAAACATAGACAGTCCCTGGATGCCCAGCTTGTTTATCCATTGGGAGGGAAAGCTGTAAGACAACGTAATGTTACGGATGCTAAGGTAGGAACCATCCTGCAAATAACGTGTTTGAGTCCGTGTGTTGGCAGAGGTGTTGCCGGCAGCTTTTTCATAAATGCGGGGGAAGTAGCTGTTGGTGCGTTCCGGAGTCCAGTAGTTCAGTTGGGTGTCATAAACCGTGGTCCAGGGGTCGTAGTGGGGATAGAACAAATCATTCATAATCCACAAGTCACGCTTGCCCACTCCTTGCAATAAGAAAGACAGGGAGAAGCCGTTCCAGTTTGCACCTCCGTGAATCCCGTATTGATAGCGCCGGGTGTTATTGCCGATAATCTTCCGGTCTCCGGGGTCTTTCGTGGTGCTTGTTCCTCCATTGATAATGCCGTTGTCATCCAGGTCTTTGTATAATATATCTCCGGGGTTGGGGTTGTATCCTTCCACTTTGGGTATTCCTTTCTTCAGCTTTCCGTTGTCATCGAAATCGTCTGCGGTGTAGAGTCGGTCGGTCACATATCCCCAGATTTCTCCCAGTTCCATGCCTACCCGGTATGTGTCTTTGTCGTTCTTATCTTTGCCGAACAATCCCGTTTCATTGTTGTATTTAGTGATTTTGGTTCGGGCGTCGTAAAGGTTGAACCCCAGATTGTATTTCACTTTCCCAATCTGGTCGTTCCAGTCTATGGAGATTTCCCATCCTTTAGAACGAAGGTCGGCAGTGTTTTGCAAAGGGGCACTGGCACCCAGCACGGCGGGCAGTTCGGCTCCCGGCGCCAACATACCTTTCGTATCCCGGCGATACCAATCGAACACCATATTTAAGCGGTTGTCCCACAAGCCGAGGTCGAAGCCTATGTCGATGGTGGTCACTTTCTCCCAAGTAAAGTTGTTACTTACCAGGTTGGCGGGAGAAAGGGTGGTTACTTTCAGTCCATTGACTGTCCAATAGGCCTGTTTTGCCTCCATACCGGGGATGTATGCGTAGGGGGTGATGCTCTGATTTCCGATGTTTCCCCACGAACCGCGCAGCTTCAGGTTGGAGAGCACTGAGCTTAGTGGCTTCATAAACGCTTCTTCGCTGACACGCCATCCTGCCGATACGGAAGGGAAGAATCCGAAACGGCTGTTTTTCGGAAACTTGGAAGAGCCGTCGTAGCGTCCGTTCGTCTCGAGTAAGTATTTTCCGGCAAACGAATAGTTGATGCGGTAGAACAAACCACGAACGGTATAGCGTTCAAACTTGTCTTTTGCAAAGTAATCGCCTGTGGCTTGTGAGATAGACGGAAGTTCTTCGTTTATCATGTCAAGACGGGACATCTCGGCATATCTATAATCGCTGCTTTCCTGATTGAAACCGCCCATTACCGTCACGTCGTGCTTTCCCCACGAGTTGGTATAGTTGGCGTAGAAGTTTAGCGCATTGTAGTCCGTCAAGCCGTCGGAATATTCATACTTCGAGTTGGACACGGAAGTCTCTTTCACGAAGTTGGCACCGTGGGCAAAATAGTATTTCTTCTCAAACTTAGTCTTTTCGTTGCTGAAGTGATTGTAAGTATATTCACCTATCAGCTTGACATTCTTCAAAGGAGTGACTGTCACTTTCCCGAAGATACGGATATTACTCTTCTGAATCGTGGTGGGATATGCCAGGTCGATAAGGTTTCGGGGAGTGTTGATGAGCAAGTCTTCTCCGTCGATATTCATTGTTCCCGTGGGGAAATAAGAAGGGAAGGCAACGGCTGCTCCCCAGATTCCATATCCTCCGGATGTTTGGGGCAGTGAAGATTTGGAATTGGTGTATTTGATGTCCAATTCCGGAGTAATCCACGAAAAGACATCCGAACGCAGGTAAGAAGAGACATTGTAGCGTTTGTATGTGTCTTTGTCTGAGACCAGTACGCCGTTCTCGTTCACCATGCCGAAAGAAAAACGGTAGGAGATATCCTTTGTTCCTCCACCTACCGAAAGGTTGTGGGTCTGCTGGAAGCCCGTCTCCGTCATGTCATCAAAAAGATTGGTCTCGGCGAGGCTGTATCGAAGTCCGTCCACCATTGCATAACCGTCCGGATAGGCAGACGGATTGGCTGCATATTCTTTCAGCAATCCCAGCCACGTATCCACGTTCTGACCACTCTGGTAGTTGATGGTCCCCATGTCTTTATAAGCTTGCACCGTCTGGAGAGGAGTCGCTTTGTGTGGCATATTGGCAGGTCGGCTAAAGGAAAAATTGTTTGAATAGTTGATGGATAGCTTGGTAGCATCCGAGCCTTTCTTAGTGGTGATAAGTATGACGCCGAACGCGGCACGTGCTCCGTAGATGGCGGATGACGCGGCATCTTTCAGTACCGTCACCGACTCAATGTCGTTCGGGTCGAGCATATTGATGTCCATCTCTACGTTGTCTACCAATACCAGCGGCTTTCCGTTCTTATCCAGATTATTGACACCACGGATGTTGAAGTTCATCTCTTCACCGGGTCTTCCGGAGTTTCCGGTGATTTGCAAGCCGGGCATCGCTCTTTTCAATGCATCGCTGACGGACACTACGGGGCGGTCGCCCAATACATCATCCATCTTAACGCTGCTTACGGCACCTGTCAGATTTGCTTTCTTTTGTACACCGTAGCCTATGACGACCACTTCGTCAATCAGGCGGGTATTTTCTTTTAGCGTGATGTTCAAGGAGCGTTGGTCTTTGACAACGATTTCTTGCGTAGCATATCCTATATAAGGAAACATCACTAACATCCTTCTTATTATCAATCTCATATTTTTCACTATTAAAAGGTTAACATACTATCTTTTGATATAAAGCTATGAACTGCCCATATATCTACAGACTACGTTCTCAACAGTTACTCTTTCTTTCTTGTTTTACCTCCTTTTCTATCGGTTATAAAGAGAGTGTCACCACTTGCTTTCCATATATATTGCTTTTCAACGTTGATTTCTTTCAATATATCTTCCAAGCTCTGGTTGCTATTGAAGCATCCGGAGAAATGTTCCGTTTTCAGTCGTTCGCTTTCTATCTTGATATTTACCTGGAATTTGCGTCCCAGCCGGCGTGCAATGTCTGCGAAGGGGACGTCATCAAATGTCAGTCCGCCATCCAGCCAGTCGCAGGCAGTGCTTGCGCTGGCTATTATCTTTCTAATGTGTCCGGTGTTCCTGTCATACAGCGCTTGTTCGTCGGGGAATAGTTTCATCCTGCCGGAGGAAGCGGATAAGTCTACCCGACCTTCCAGCAAAGACACCATTACGTAGTCATCATCCCTGTAGGCACGCACGTTGAACACTGTGCCTACCACTTGCACGTCGATGCCGTTGGTGGCAACCAAGAAAGGTATTTGCTTGTTTTTTGCTACCTCGAAATAACCTTCTCCATCCAGGGTGACGTTTCGTTCGCGGATACCAAAGCCGCGGCAATAGCGCAAGACCGACCCGGAGTTCAGGGTCACCTCCGTACCGTCCGGTAACACGATATGGGTGCGCGAACCGGCGGGAACCTTGATTTCATAGGGAGATTCGACATTGGTGTACACTTCCGTAAGATTCTCTGTGTAGTTATACCATAGGTAATTGCATCCCAAGAGTAAGAGGACAGCCGCAGCTACTTTTAACCACATAGGGATGATTCTACGAGAGTGCGGGGGAACGGGAACGGTAAGGGGAGAGGCGAATATTTTCTCTTTGATGTGAACAAGGTTCTCGTCTTTCGTTTCAGCAAAAACCTATACCGAAGAGAGTGCCCATACAGCAGACATTTCCCGAAAAATATTGGCTGCTTCTTCGTCGGATGCCAACAGGATAAACAAGGATTGTTTTTCTTCTTCGGTGGAGTTACCTGATAAATAGTTACTGATTCGTAGTTCTATCTCCTTATATTCATTCATAAATCGTATTTTTTTCTATGCATTACCTATAACTAAATACGCAATAGAGAAAAATACGTTTAAAGGAAAAGCGATTTTTTTAAAGAAACATTAAAATCACTACCATATAAGGGGTGCCGAGCGATTCACGCAGCTTATCCAATGCGATTTTCATCTGCACTCTTACAGTAGCGACATTAATATTTTGCTCTTCGGCTATCTCACTGTATGTCTTGCCCTCATAGAGGCTTGCCTCAAAGATGGCGCGGCACTTCGGCGGGAGTTCTTTTATTTTCCGCTTGATAATTTCATTCATTTCGCTGTGCTCCAAAGTCTCCAAGGGGTTGTCCGAAGAAAGGATGTGGTTCTCGAGGAAAGTCCACGCTTCTTCCATCTGCTCCGTCTTTGCTTTCTCGTTGAAGTAGGCGGAACGCAGATAGCTGATACTTGCATTCTGTATGGCACGGCGTAAGTAGGGGAGTGGCGGGTGAGTGACATGTTCGCGATTCTGCCAGAAAGAGACAAAAACATCGTTCACAATTTCTCCCGCTACTCTTTTATCTGCAACATAATAAACTGCTATGGCACACAGATAAAGATAATACGTATGATATATCTTATCAAATGCTTTTATATGCCCGGAATTTAGTTGTTCTATCAGCTTTTCAGAAATTTCTGGTAGGTTCATTTTTGTTTTTCTTTAAGGAGACAGTTGCAAATATAGCGATTAATTCAAAGAAACAAAAATGAGAGGGGATGGGCTTAAATCAACCCATACTCCTCCAGCATTTCATGTATGATAGTACCTCTACTTCTTTCAATCCCCTTTTTGCTTAGATACTTATAACCGAAGGGCAATTCCATATTATAGATTCTCCTCCCGTCGGATAGGCGGGCGAGCGAACGTAGCCAGACACGTACGTCGAAACAGGCAGGAGAAACTTCGGGTATAGGGTGGGGAATTGCCAGTAACCGGTAGACAGCTTCCATCGCAGTGCGTATTGCATATTCCGGGGTAAACACCACTTCACGAGGAGTTTCGGCAAAGTTGCCGATAAAAGCCAGATTTACTGAGCCTGTGGGAACAACTAGAGGACGGTCTCCTACAGCTCGCGGCACAAAACAAGAAAGAGCGTAAGGCATAAGGCAGGGAATGGTATGGGCAGAGTTAGCAGCTATGGTGTGAATATCCGACTGGGGAACTCCGAGATGATATAGCCATTCTTCAGCAATCTCTGCTCCGGTGCAATCCTTCATTTGTTTCTTAACATGGTTACCTAGCCGATAAGGTAACAATCCATATATCCACACGGATACTTTGTAGTCCGCTTGTTCTTGGGGAGAAGAAGGACGGTTAATGAGGGTAAAGCTCATGGACCAGTTGGAATCTTCAATGGCGATAATTTCTCCAGGATTGTTTTCTATGCCGACAAAACGATAAGGAGCAATTCTTTCTATAAAAGAAGGGATAAGGTCATCCGTTACGGTCAATGTAGCAGAGACGATGCTGGTTTCCAGAATATTCGAGCAAAACTTTTCCGGTTTGCCGAATGCGTTATCTTGCACAGCCATGTTTCTCCATAAGCTCCAACTGCCTCCGGGAAGTGCATCCAGCAAGACAGGTGTGTGTTGGTCTCCATACGTGGAACTATCTGTGATACTGCCGTTAGCTACGAAAACCAATTTGTCTTCGTCGAGTTCGATTTCTTCGAGGGTACTTCCTTTCTCGAGCACTATTTTTCGGGCAACTTTTTTTCCAGGGATGTTGTCCACCAGAACGTTAATCCCTTTAGTGCCTTCGTAAAAACGAACATTCTCGGATTTTAGATATTCTATCAGAGGTAACACAATGGCTTTATAAGGATTATACCTTGTGAATCTAAATACTGATAAGTCCGGAAGTTTATTTATCTGGTCGATGAAACGGGATAAATAGCGTCTCATTTCCGTTGCTCCATGCCACTCATCGAGAGCATACATCCATCTCCAAAAGTTCCAGAATCTCGTGTTGAAGAAGTCATCCGGTAGTACATCCGATATTCTTTTATCATCCAGTTCTTTCTCCGCAGTGAAGAATAGTTTTATGAGTTGGTGCACATGGTCGTCGCTCAGTTGGAACCAGGGATCTATGTGTACCGCGTTTCCCCTGTCTGAGATACTCCTCATGCGGGATAGACAGGGATTCTCTTCGATGGGTTTGCTAAGTTGGTCCCATACGGAAGTCTCTTCTCCTTCGAGAGACGGAATGGAACTTAACAAGTTTCTTAAACACTCAGGATGCTCGTCCATCTCCATACCACCCCGGATGACGAAGCTTTTAAAAGGATTTTCCATACCTCCCAGGTTTTCATCTTCCCAATTGAACTCTTCGAAGATATGTATCCTATCTCCTTTCATCTTCCCATCCCGAATGAGAAACACTGCCGCTGCCAGCGAGGCCAGACCTCCTCCGATAAGATAAGCGGTTTTCCGGTCCGTGTTTACTGGCTTTCCGCACTGCTGGAAAGCTTCATAATTGCTATTATAATGCATAATCATCTTTTTACGGTTAATTAGATACTTAAATGCTGATGTTAACAGCATTCACAACGAATGCCGTTTCACCTTATATATAAGGAAGAACAATTTGAAGAGAAGATAAGTTTTATTGTTGATAGGATACCCGTTTTTCTACCATTTTTTTGTGTACAGGGTATGATGACATCTTATATAGAATAGTGAAAGTACCGTTAGAACTTGGTTAGTACGTTTGCAGACATCGGTAAAAAGGTGAAAAGAGTCTTTTTTTTATTATCCATAACTTTATCCACCATTTTTTTCTACCCGTTTCCTATCTATTTTGCTTTTCTGTTTTACACCTCTATATAAGCTTATTTTTTTATATTTATTGAAGTATATAGATAATATATTTATTAATTAGTTTGTAGTTATTAATAATATAAGTATATTTGCAACGCTTTAAAGCATATATTTAAAGATTGTATAGTAGGTAATCTTTAAATATAAAAGAATATCAGTAAGGAAATTAACCAAGTTCTAACGGAACTTATTCAAACGTTTTTATTTAATCTCTATTTATTAACTAAAAAGTAATACTTATGAAGAAAAACATCCTTTTGTTGATGTTGTGCCTGTTTTGCTCGATAGGGGCTCTGGCACAAACTAAATCTATTACGGGTGTAGTTACCGATGCTACGGG
>JAUUNK010000236.1 GCA_030844565.1 Bacteroides ovatus | reverse complement strand
TGTATCCATTAAAATTCGAACCTATTCTGAAGCAGACGCTTTGGGGGGGCGACAAGATTATTCCGTTCAAGCATTTGAACTCAGACTTGAAAGGGGTAGGAGAAAGCTGGGAAATCTCCGGTGTAGAGAATAATGAATCTGTCGTGGCAAACGGTCCAGACAAAGGTTTGACGTTGGCTGATATGGTAAGAAAATACCAGGCAGATTTGGTCGGAGAGTCTAATTATACCCGGTTTGGGAATAAGTTTCCCTTGCTGATTAAATTCATAGATGCCAAGCAAGACTTGTCTATTCAGGTGCATCCGAATGATGAATTAGCAAAGAAACGCCATAATTCTATGGGAAAAACGGAAATGTGGTATGTCGTAGGGGCTGACGAAGGAGCGAAGTTGCGTTCCGGCTTCTCCGAAGAAATCACTCCTAAAGAATATAAGGAGAGAGTCTTCAATAATACGATTACCGATGTGTTGCAGGAATATGAGATTCATCCGGGGGATGTATTCTTTTTGCCTGCCGGACGTATCCACAGCATTGGGGCGGGAGCTTTCATTGCAGAGATTCAACAGACATCGGACATCACTTACCGTATCTACGATTTCAACCGGAAAGATGCCAATGGCAAAACCCGTGAATTGCACACCGACCTGGCGCGTGATGCCATAAACTATGAAGTGCTCGATGATTACCGTACCAAGTACGAAGCAGTGAAAGACGAACCGGTGGAATTGGTAGCATGTCCTTATTTCACTACTTCGCTTTATGACCTCACTGAACAAATTGGTTGCGATTATTCGGAGCTGGATTCTTTTGTTATTTTTATCTGCATTGAAGGCTCTTGCCACATTGTAGATGATAGTGACAATGAACTGACCGTAAACGCTGGTGAAACGATTCTGCTTCCTGCCTCTACGCAAGATGTTACTATCACTCCTGTCAACGGTTCTGTGAAACTTTTGGAAACTTATGTATAAAGTGGAATATTCCTAAAAAAAAGCCAACTAGCTGTAAACTCCGTTTATGGCTAGTTGGCAAAAATATGATAAAATAAGGAAAGTAAATTGCTATCGATTTTTTTATCTTCTCTTCTTTTTCTTGCTTCTTCCGAAGAAACTCCGAATCCGGTTGATAGTTTTTACACCTACCATCACACCTTCGAAAATAGCCATGCCTCGGTTGAAGGAATGCATTAGCGAGTGGGTACTGTTTGCTACGGGTAGAGCCGGAGCAAAAATCTTATGAGCGCTAGCGGTCAGAGTCTTTTTCTGCTCACTTAGCTCTTTCGTCACTTTTGCCTTATGTTGCAAAAGATCTTCTAACGTTAATTTTTTAGATATCTGCGTATTCATGGCTCATTTCGTTGAATCGTTAAGAAATAGCCCGGCAAGGAAGTTTACCATCGGGTTGATGATAAGTTTCTTGCGGAAGATGATTGTCACAGCTATAAGCAGGAGACTGATTCCTCCGATAATGGCGAAACTAGCAGTAAGTCCCCCTACAACCGACTCCAGTAGATAGGCTAAGGTGAACAGCAGATAAAACAGCGCCACCATACCTAAGATGATAAGTACAAATACCAAAATAAGAGTGGAGAGAAGTATGGTGAGCTTTTCTACCAATTCTATTTTGGCGTATTCCTTCTGAAGTTCTACGTACTTCTTGAACTCGAAAAAGAGTTGCTGAAAGTTTTGGATACTTTGATCGTCTGCAAACATGGTGGCTCTGATTTTTAGTCTTTAATTACTCCAGTTACTCTTCTCCCTTAATCTCTGCTGCAATTTCGTCAACGAGATCTTCCATTTCGTTCCGGTTCAGCCGGATACCTTTTTTACGAAGAATCTCTGCAATTTTGTGGCGAGTGTCTTCTCCGCTTTCCGGAGCAAATAAAATACCAATGGCTGCGCCCAAGGCAGCACCACCTAGAAAAGCTGCTAATACATTAAGTCCTTTCATAATTTATTTGTTTTAAAATTGATAACATTACAAATATAACATTTTTCTTGTAAGGTTGTTCTGAAAGGTGCTATAAATCTCAGCTTTTTTTAACTAACTTTTTTCTTCGCCAAAAATTGCCGTTGGCGCGGCTACCGTGAAATGTTTTCTTTTCCTCCGCCTTCTTTTTTATTTCCTGTGTCTTTTCTTCCATTCGGGTGATACCTTCAGTGGTTACGAAGGGATGATCTTCCACTACGGGGATGATTTTGCCAATAAGTTTCTGGATGTCCTTTAAATAAGGTAGCTCTTCCGATTCACAGAAAGAGATGGCTTCACCGTCGCGTCCTGCACGTCCGGTACGTCCGATGCGGTGCACATAAGTTTCGGGGATGTTGGGAAGTTCGTAGTTGATGACGTGGGAGAGGTGGTCTACGTCGATGCCCCGGGCAGCGATGTCGGTGGCAATCAGTGCTCGCTAGCTATGGCTTTTAAAGTTGGTCAGTGCTCGCTGGCGGGCATTTTGTGTCTTGTTGCCGTGGATGGCTTCTGCCCGTACTCCGGCTTTGGTTAGGGTACGTGCCAGTTTGTCTGCCCCATATTTAGTGCGGGTAAAGATGAGTACCGATTCTATGGAAGGTTCTTCGAGCAGATGAATAAGAAGGTTTTTTTTCTCTTTTTTCTCTACGAAATAGACCGATTGTGAAATGGTGTCTACAGTAGATGACGGAGGCGTCACTTCTACTTTCTCCGGATGTGTCAGCATGGAGTTTGCCAGCGTTTCGATTTCCGGAGGCATGGTGGCTGAAAAAAACAACGTCTGTCGTTTTGCCGGTATAATTTTTAAGATACGGCGTATATCGTGTATAAAGCCCATATCCAGCATCCGGTCAGCTTCGTCGAGAACGAAGAAGTCCAGTGATTTTAAAGAGATGAAACCTTGGGCTACTAGGTCGAGCAAGCGGCCGGGAGTAGCTACGAGTATTTGTACTCCGTTGTGCAGGGCATCCGTTTGCGGCTTTTGCGCTACGCCTCCAAATATGACGGCATACTTCAGACCCATATATTTGCCATAAGCTTCAAAGCTTTCTCCAATCTGAATGGCAAGTTCCCGGGTAGGGGTCAGGATGAGTGCTTTGATACCTTTCCGATGGTCGGTTTTATATAATCTCTGTAGGATAGGGAGCGCGAATGCTGCCGTTTTTCCCGTACCTGTTTGGGCACAGCCTAACAAATCTTTTCCTTGAAGTAGAATGGGAATTGCCTGCTTTTGAATAGGAGTAGGCGAAGTGTAACCTTCTTGTTGCAGAGCTTTTAAAAGGGGCTCTATCAAATTTAAATTTTCAAATGTCATGTAAAAAAGTTCAATGAGCCTCTCGGCTCCGTTATGTTTTATAACACAAAGATACGGCAAGCGCGTAAGGAACTCTCTTTTTAGAAAATGGTTTAATTTTATTTAACGCATTCTCCGTCATCTCATCTTTTTTATAGTTTGAGAGCAAATGGAGGAATCTCCTGCTTGCATTATTGCAAAAATCCCCTGCAGATTCTTCGTAAAATGCCCTTAGAACCCCTTCTGAGGCAGGAGTATTCTCACCATGATAAGTAAAAATACTCATTTCGATGAGAAAATATTCTTATCACGATAAGTATTTATTCTCATCGAGATGAGAATAGATGAGAAAGTTTAGAGTTGAAAGTTGAGAATGTGAGATGGTCCATGTTTCCTTTAATCCAAGCTAATGTACCTTTACTCTATGAACCAGAGGGGCTTACATTTGTTTAATGAAGCAACTGCTTCTCCCCGTGGGATAGCCTAGTGTCAGTTATATAGAAATGCTACTGTCAAACTGGCAGAATCTGTGTCATGAATTAATGTGATTTCTTTTTGGCATACGGTTTGTCTTTTAATCAACGTCCGCTTGAGACGGAACCGAAGGATGGTTCGGAAAAGCAACCGGACAAAAAGTAACTTGAATATAAATAAGTAAAAGAATAACGATCATGGGAAAAATTATTGGAATTGACTTAGGAACAACAAACTCTTGTGTTGCTGTATTTGAAGGTAACGAACCTGTAGTGATAGCTAACAGTGAAGGTAAGCGTACTACTCCTTCCGTTGTGGCTTTTGTAGACGGTGGCGAACGTAAAGTTGGCGACCCCGCTAAGCGTCAGGCTATTACGAACCCTCAACGTACGGTGTTCTCCATCAAACGTTTCATGGGTGAGAATTGGGACCAAGTGCAGAAAGAAGTGGCACGTGTACCTTATAAAGTAGTGAAAGGTGACAACAATACTCCGCGTGTAGATATAGACGGACGTCTGTATACTCCGCAAGAAATCTCAGCAATGATTCTTCAGAAGATGAAGAAAACTGCCGAAGACTATCTGGGACAGGAAGTAACAGAAGCTGTCATCACTGTACCGGCGTATTTCTCTGACTCTCAACGTCAGGCAACCAAAGAAGCCGGACAAATCGCCGGACTGGACGTAAAGCGTATTGTAAACGAACCAACAGCCGCAGCTTTGGCTTACGGTCTGGACAAGGCTCACAAAGACATGAAGATTGCCGTATTTGACTTAGGTGGAGGTACATTTGATATTTCTATCCTTGAGTTTGGTGGCGGTGTATTCGAAGTATTGGCTACTAACGGTGATACCCATCTGGGTGGTGATGATTTCGATCAAGTTATTATCAACTGGTTGGTTGAAGAGTTTAAGAAAGACGAAGGCGCCGACCTGACTCAGGATCCTATGGCTTTGCAACGTCTGAAAGAAGCTGCTGAAAAAGCTAAAATCGAGTTGTCGTCTTCTACAAGCACTGAAATCAACCTGCCTTATATCATGCCGGTAGGTGGCGTTCCCAAGCATTTGGTAAAGACATTGACCCGTGCTAAATTCGAATCTTTGGCTCATGGTTTGATTCAAGCTTGCCTTGAACCTTGCAAGAAAGCAATGAGTGATGCTGGTCTGAGCAATGCTGATATTGACGAAGTAATCCTTGTAGGTGGTTCTTCCCGTATCCCCGCCGTACAGAAACTGGTAGAAGATTTCTTTGGCAAAGTTCCTTCTAAAGGTGTAAATCCTGATGAAGTAGTAGCTATTGGTGCTGCCGTACAAGGTGCTGTGTTGACAGACGAAATCAAAGGTGTGGTATTGTTGGATGTTACTCCACTATCAATGGGTATCGAAACTCTGGGTGGCGTGATGACTAAGTTAATTGATGCCAACACTACTATCCCGGTTCGTAAGAGCGAAACGTTCTCTACTGCTGCCGACAATCAGACTGAAGTTACCATCCACGTATTGCAAGGCGAACGTCCGATGGCTGCCCAGAATAAGTCTATCGGCCAGTTCAACCTGACAGGTATTGCTCCTGCACGTCGTGGGGTTCCTCAAATCGAAGTAACATTCGATATTGATGCCAACGGTATCTTGAAGGTATCTGCCAAAGATAAAGCTACTGGAAAAGAACAGGCCATCCGCATCGAAGCTTCCAGCGGTTTGAGCAAAGAAGAGATAGACAGAATGAAAGCTGAGGCTGAAGCTAATGCTGAAGCAGACAAGAGGGAACGTGAAAAGATCGATAAACTCAACCAGGCAGACAGCATGATTTTCCAGACAGAGAACCAACTGAAAGAATTGGGTGATAAATTACCTGCCGACAAGAAGGCTCCTATCGAAGCTGCTCTCCAGAAATTGAAAGATGCTCATAAGAACCAAGATTTGGCTGCTATCGATTCTGCCATGGCTGAAATTAACACTGCATTCCAGGCTGCAAGTGCTGAGATGTATGCACAAAGCGGTGCTCAGGGTGGTGCACAGGCTGGTCCTGATATGAATGCAGGTCAGAATGGTGGACAGAATAATAGTAAACAAGGTGATAATGTGCAAGATGCTGATTTTGAGGAAGTGAAATGATTCCGATAAGGAAACAGACAACAAACAATAAGCAAAAGCGTGCAACTCATTGAGCTGCACGTTTTTTGCGTTTATGAGGTTCATGGTTGCTATTCGTTTTCTATGGGCTTTTTTATCTCTTATTTGCGACATATTTGCGACACGTCTTATTTGGCGATAAGGTACAACTTAAATTGATATAAACCATTTAAAACGAGAAGAATATGCCAAGAGGAAATTACACCATTCAAAGAAGTTGCGAGGAGTGCGGTAAAATCTTTACTCCTCCCACATTAGTGTCGAAGTATTGTTGTCCGGCTTGTTCCAAGAGGGCGTATAAGAAAAGACAAATCGCAAAAGAGAAAGAGGCGATACGCCAAGCATTGGTCAGGCGAATACCATCCAGTAAGGGATATCTAACGGTTAAAGAGGCTATGCTGATTTACGGCATTAGTAAAGACGTTCTTTATCGTATGATACGGCAGGGCTTGATACCATCATACAATTTTGGTCAACGTCAGACACGCCTTAGTCGGCAGTATATGGATGAACACTTCAAAACAAAGGCAGGGAGTAGAAAGAGAAAAAAGGAGGCATTGTCCTTTGAACCCAAAGATTGTTACACCATCAGAGAGATCGCAAAGAAGTTCCATATCAATGACAGCAGTGTATTTAAGCACATACGTCGTCATTCTATTCCTACACGCCAAATCGGTAACTATGTTTATGTTCCCAAATCTGAAATTGATAAATTATACAAGTCGTTATGAAGAAAGCATTACCTAATACCAAAGTGACCGTCAAGCTCAGAAGGTCGAATTATAAAGAAGAGTGGTATCTGATTATAGAATCATACCCAGTTTATAAGCGAGGTTCTAAACGGGCAAGCCGTATGGTGGAATCCATTAACCGGACTATATCCACGCCTGTTTGGGACAAGTCGTCCATTGCACGTATCTTGCCGGATGGAACATTCAACTACAAGCCCAAACGTGATTTGAATGGAATTATCCAATGCCGTTCAACGATAGACCAAGAGGCTTGTATCTATGCTGACAATGTGCGTAAGTTGCGGCAGCACGAATACGATAGTGCTATCCTCTACACTGATAAGGAAAACGAAATTGCAGCACAAAATGAACGAAGCGAACAGGACTTTATTAAGTACTTTAATAGCATTATCAGCAAACGGCATCCCAATAGTTCCGATTCAATTATAGTTAATTGGAGGCGTGTGGGCGAATTGTTGAAGATTTATTCTCAAGGACAACCAATTCCATTCAAGACGATTTCCGTTAAACTGCTTGAAGACATCAAGATGTTCCTATTACGTGCCCCGATGGGAGGCAATAAGAAAGGAACGATTTCACAGAACACGGCATCTACCTATTTCTCCATACTCAAAGCCGGATTGAAACAGGCGTTCATTGATGAATATCTCACTGTTGATATAAGTGCGAAAGTAAAGGGAATAACAAACATTGAGAAACCTCGTGTTGCGCTTACCATGAATGAGGTGCAAATGCTGGTTGACACTCCTTGCAAGGATGATGTTTTGAAACGTGCGTTCTTATTCTCTATTCTCACAGGATTGCGGCACAGTGATATTCAAACTTTGAAATGGAAACAAATTCAGCAAACAAGCAAGGGCACATGGCAAGCAGTCGTAATTCAGCAAAAGACAAAAAGGCCTGATTACAAGCCAGTCATTCAACAGGCACTTCAACTATGCGGCATACGTCCAGACGATGATGAAGCACTTGTTTTTGAAGGATTGACTGATGCCTCTTGGATTTCTCGCCCGTTGAAAGTCTGGATAGAAGCATCCGGTATCAAGAAGCACATCACCTTCCATTGTGGGCGGCACAGCTTCGCTTCGCTATTGTTGGAAAATGGTGTTGATATATACACCATTAAGTCTTTGATGGGACATACAAACGTCAGAACCACGCAGATTTATACGCACATCGTAAATGAACAGAAAGAAAAAGCTGCTAATACGCTGCATATAGACAATTTGGATTTATAGGTTATAGTGGGGACTTCCACCATTGAGCACCAATGACTTATGTAATACCAATCATATACTTACCACTGTTTACCCCTCACGAAGCATCGGCTTTTTGAGGGGTATTTTGTAGCATTGAGGCTTTTGGTAAGGAATATGTTAGTCCCAATAGTAGTTTATTCCCCTTTTATTATGGCTTCCAATAAATTCCTGTATTAATGAAACTTAAATCTGTCAGTGGTAAATGAGCGGTTGATTGGT
>JAUUNK010000235.1 GCA_030844565.1 Bacteroides ovatus | reverse complement strand
GCATAAAAAAACTGCACTCCTAAAGTTTTGTGTCCAACTTTTGGGGTGCAGTTCAATTTGCAACGAGGGTAAGCCTTTGTTAACGAGACTTGTTAGCTATTTATTGTGCAGTCAATTCGAGAACATGGCTCTGAGTGGCCGATGCGCTTAATACGCTCAAACCGACTTTCATCAGATAGTCTCCCGAGTACACTTTACCATTTACTGCTAATCTGGACTTTGCGCCAGGCATGAGGTTGATTTCTTCTACCTTATATTGCTTGTTGGCGTCCAAGCCTTGCAGCTTCAGGGGCATTAGCTTTTCCTGAAAGCGGGGATGGATGTCGTAAGCAAACAAAACGGCTTTGTTTGTGTCTTTGCTGACGTAGTTCACTGCCATGTGGTTGGTTTCGTAAGGAGAAACCAGACGATATTGGTTACCGTCCATGATGGCGGGTTGCAGGCGTTTCCAATTGTCTATCGCATTTTGGCAATAAGCCAGTTCGTTAGCGTTGAGTTCTTTTAACCCCAGATCGAAACCCAGTTTACACATAGAGGCTACATCGGTGCGGAACTTCACAGAAGTAGATCTGTTCCAGCTTGTTACATGGGCGCACATGGCTTTTGCCGGGAAGAATTGGGAGAAGCCCCATTGGATATATATACGTTCTACCGGGTCAGTGTTGTCGCTGCACCAGAATTCTGTAAAATACTTCAATGCTTCATAGTCGCAGCGGGCACCGCCACCCGAACAAAGCATCATCGGCACGTGAGGATAGTTTTCTTTCACACGTTTCATTACGTTATAGACGCCCCGCACATGGTTGATATAGAGTTGTCCTTGTTTGTCTTTCAGGTAGGCAGAGTAGATATTGGTGATGGGGCTGTTGCAATCCCATTTGAAGAAAGCTATTTCGGGATTCTCTTTCATGAGGTTTTCTACTACGCTGTAGACGTAATCTTGTACTTTGGGATTAGAAAGGTCGAGTACAAGTTGGTTGCGGTAGTAGTAGGTTTCGCGGTTGGGAAGGGTGATGGCCCAGTCGGGATGTTTCTCGAAGAGTTCGCTTTTGGGATTCACCATTTCAGGCTCAATCCAGATGCCGAATTTGACGCCTGCGTCTTTGGCTGCTTGCACCAGTGCCGGCACTCCGCCGGGAAGCTTGTTATGAGTGACTTCCCAGTCTCCCAAACCGGCGTGGTCGTTTTTGCGCGGATATTTGTTTCCGAACCAGCCATCGTCCAGCAGGAACATGTCTACTCCCAGATGTTTGGCCTCTTTCATTAGTTCAGCCAAGATCTCCTGGTTGAAGTTGAAGCCGGTGTTTTCCCAGTTGTTGAGCAAGGTCAGGCGGTTGCCTTTTCCGTCTTTCAGGCTATAGTTGCGTGCCCATTCGTGGAGGTTACGGCTACCTTGTCCTGCACCGTTATAGCTCAGCGTGAAAACAAACTCGGGTGTGGTAAACACTTCTCCGGCTTTCAGCTCGTAGTTGGAAGCATAGGGGTTGATGGCGGGAATCACTCGCAGGTTGCCTACATTGTCCACTTCAAAAGTAAAATGGAAATTACCTGTCCAGCCTAGTGTACCCATCAATACATTTCCTTGATGCTCGCTGACAGGCTGGTCCAAACCTATTTCAAAGAACGGATGTGTGTGCATGGCGGCACGGCTACCCAACTTGGTGTCTATCACTTTTTTGCCAAACTGTAACTGCTGGCTGCTCATTTGTGCTTCTTTTGCCCAGTCGCTACTAAACTCGGTCAGGTAATAACCGGGATTATTAAAATAGAGCATTGTAGAAGCATACGTAGACAAGGTAATCGGTTTCTTCTCTCCATGTTTGATTTCACTCCACGTTTTGATGACGTTTTCTTTGGGATAAGCCACGTAGTACAGGGTGACATCGACAGGATATTTATCGTCTCGCAGATGGATAATCGTTTGCATGCCACCCTCCACTGCCTGGGTAGACGAAGAAACATAATACAGATAGGTAGATGGATTGCCGTCACTGCGGGTAATACCGATGGCGGGTTCGAAGTAATCTTCGTTTCCCGAACCGCTATACACTTCCCAGCCTCGCTGGCTTACACTGCCGTCCGAACCGGGATGTATGTTCCAGCGAAAATTTTGCAAGTCTTGTTCGTGCAAGAGTTTCTCTCCCAGATAGGTTTAATACAAGCGACCGTTGTCTGCTACCTGAAGTATCAGGTCTGTGTTGTCAGTGGAAATACGAATAGTTTGTTTGTCCGCCGCATCGGCATAAGTCAGGGATGCGGAGGCAAGAAGAACTGCTACTAATTTTTTCATGGTATAACAACATAATTTATTAAGCTGCAAAATTAATTTAAAAATCCGTTTAAACAGAAGGACCGACATTAAATTCTCTGAGAATGTCGCTATCTTCGTAAGGCTGGGAAAATAACTAAAATCACGATACTATGCTTACTAAGAAATTTTATTGGAGCGGCGTGGCAATCCTGCTTCTCTGCTTTTTCCTCCCTAGGGTTTCTGCCCAGACCTATGAACAGATGTGGAAACAGGTGGAGGCGATGGAACAAAAGCAATTGCCTAAGTCGGCGGCAGTGGAAGCGCAAAAGATTTATAACCGTGCCAAGCACGAAAAAAATGTGTTTCAGATGCTGAAAGCTTCTTTGATGAAGTCATCCTTTTCTATTGAGATTACCCCCGACAGCTTGTCCGCTGAAATGCAACGGTTGCGAGCGTGGGCGTCGGAAGAAAACGACCCTGTCTGTAAGGCTGTGTTAAACTATCTGGTGGGATATTACATTCTGGATACCGGAAAGAAAGACGAAGCAACGATAGATTCAGCTATCGCTTATTTCCGTCTTGCTCGACGGGATAAGGAAATATTGGGTAAAACTTCTGCCAAAGAGTGCCGTCCCTTGACTATCAGCAAGACACTGAGTGAGAAATATTGTAATGACAATATGCTTCATTTAATTGCTTGGCAGTCGGTGTATCGGTTAAAAGTTTATTTCCAGGCAGATCCCTTGTTATTGGAGAAGACGCAAGTGGAAATACTCTCCATCTATGATGAATTAATTGCTTATTATAAAAAAGCGGGGATGAGGGATGCGCAGCTACTGACAATGCTGGGGAAAATATATTATGAAGGAAATGACATCAGTCGTGGCGGGGTCAATGAAAAATCCCGATTGACAAATGAGCAGGTCATCACTTCGCTGAAACAATGGTGTGTGGAATTCAAAGATTCTCCTCTCTGCGGAGAGGTTTATTGCATGTTGGCAAGCCGTCATGATGAAATGGAAGATTATGTATCCAAACTGGAGACTGCCCGCATGGGACTTGAAAAATATCCTGCTTCACTAGCTGCCAATGACCTAAAAGAACAGATTGCAGAAGTACTAACCCCCCGTCTGATGATTAATATACCTTTCAATTATCCGGGAGTGGAGACAGAGTTGAAAGCCACTTATCGCAACCTGAAAGGATTTACGCTTGAACTTTACCGGATGTCGCTCCCTGTTACGAGCAATAAGCTCGAAGGAGAACTGGATGCTTCCCTGCTTAGCAAGTATGGAAAGCAGGTCGATAGCCGCCATTATGTATTGGCTACTACCCCCGACTATAAGATGACGGATACTTTGTTTCATTATTCCTTTCCTGCTGAAGGTATCTATGTTTTGAAGTCCATTCCGGATGATAATCCCCGGCAGGCTGCGTATGACCGGGTGTATGTGTCTTCGCTTCAAGCTATCACACTGGGACTGCCGGGAGGAGAGAAAGAAATTCAGGTTGTAGACAAGCTGACCGGACAACCGGTGGGTAGAGCCGAAGTTGCTTATTACCGGGTTGTCCCCGAAGAAGGCTACCGACAGATAAAAACATACGCCACAGATAGTAAAGGTTGTGTGAGACTGACTTCTCCACGCGAAGTGGGTAATTGGTTGGGAGTGAATGTCCGCCGACCCGGAGCAGACTACATGAAAATTGTATATGATGGATTTTCTAATGCCGGATATAGTTGGTTGAGCGCGCAGGCTTGGGAGAAGCGTGTTTCTCTCTTTACAGACCGTGCCTTGTACCGCCCTGGTCAGATTGTACATGTATCGGGATTGGCTTATGAGCAATCGGGAGATGAGGCTCACGTGCTTCATGGGACTACTCATGAGGTTATATTGAGTGATGCTAACCGTCAGGAGATCCGGAAGTTGAATCTGAAGGCTGATAACTTTGGTAATTTTTATGGAGAATTTATTCTACCCGAGAATTTGCTGCCGGGAGAGTTCGAGATTGCTGTCAAAGATGGCGAAAGCCGTTATATCCGGGTGGATGAATACAAACGTCCCACTTTTGATATAACTTTCTTCCCCGATTCTTCTACCTACCGCATGGGCGATACCTTATTAATAAAAGGGGAGGCGAAAACCTTTGCCGGGATTCCGGTAGGGGAGTGCAGATTGAACTATAAAATTACCCGTTGCCGGAAAGAATTTTGGAAAATACCGGATGAAGAGACGACGTTGGGAGCTGGCAGACTCCAAACGGATGAAAAAGGAAACTTTCGCATTCCTGTGTTTCTTCGTCAACCGGATAATTATAGACCTGGCGTGTCAGGATGTTATTACACCTATACCGTGACGGTGGAAGTGATGAATAATATGGGAGAGATTCAGAGAAATTCTTTTCCTTTGTCCGTCGGGGAACAGTCGCTGGCATTGTATATTGAAGGACTCCGCCTTAAACTGGCGTGTGAAAAGAAAGACAGTATATGCATTCTGGCTACTAATTGGAATCGACAGCCCGTTAAAGTTCAGGCAACTTATAGAGTTTATCCCCTGAATGAAGATAATAAAAAAGGAAACGAAGTATGCTGTCGTACCGTAGAGACCAGAGAGTTTTTCGTTCCTGATGACATTCTGACACTTGGTGCAGGACGTTATCGAATGGAAGTGACGGCTACCGACCATCAGGGAAGAGTTTGCAAGACAGAGCAAGATTTCGTTCTCTTTTCTTTAGAAGATTGTCATCTGCCGATGTATGCACCCGAATGGTTCTATCAAGACGGTGTGGAGTTTACCGATACAAAACCCGTTGACCTCTATGTAGGCAGTAGCGAAAAAGATGTTTATCTACTCTATGATGTATTCTGGGGTAATCGGCGCATTGAATCCCGCCGCCTCACGCTCAACAATGAAATCCGAAAGTTCTCTTATACTTATAGACCGGAATATGGCGACGGCATTACGGTAAACTTTGCATTCATGCGGAGAGGAGTACTCTATTCTAAACGAGTAGAGATTATCCGTCCTCGTCCGAAGAAGAAATTGCATCTGAAGTGGAAAACCTTCCGGGATAAACTACAACCGGGGCAACAGGAAATCTGGGAGCTTCAGATAACCTCGCCCGATAAAAAGCCTGTGGATGCTTCTCTGCTTGCCACTCTTTATGATGCTTCGCTTGACAAACTGTATGTGAATGATTGGAATTTCAATCTGAACTTCCCACATTATACTCCACAGGTGTCTGTAAGTTCGCTTGCCGGTCTATATCCTATTTATTTATATAGTAATTTCCCTTATAGTGGTAGTGCTGCGCATGGTATTAGTTGGTGGAGCGATTTTAGTCGCTTATATCCTCCCTGCTGGCGAACTTCCATGCTCGGAAGCGGTTGGCAGGAAAAGCAGGAAAGCAAAATGGCGAAGCTACCGGAAGCTGATCTTCCGGAAGATAAGAGTGCACTGGACAAAGGCTTTGATAGAGGAGACGAAAGTGTGACGATAGTAGAGTTCCAAAGTAGATTAATAAAGTTCGACGACGGCTCCTCTTATATCCCTTTGCGTGAGAATTTTGCAGAGACAGCCTTTTTCTATCCCACTTTGCGTACCGATTCCAATGGCATAGTCCGTATCTCTTTCCTTCTCCCCGAGAGCTTGACGGAGTGGAAGTTTATGGGGCTGGCACATACACGTAACATGAATTACGGTCAGATACTAGCTAAGGCAAAGGCAGTCAAGCCCTTTATGGTGCAACCTAATATGCCACGTTTTGTTCGGGTAAACGACAAAAGTGTTATTAGCGCTACTATTACTAATATCTCTGGAAATACTATTCAAGGTATGGCTAGGATGGAATTGGCAGATGCACAAACCAACGAAATTATATCCACTCAACAGTCTGGTTTCCAGGTGGAAACAAATGAAGTTACTACCGTTTCGTTCGATGTGGAAGCTATAGAGGAGCATCCGGTATTGATTTGTCGGATTATAGCTGAAGATGGTGAATTTAGCGATGGCGAACAACACTATCTCCCCGTACTCCCGGATAGGCAGTGGATAACGGAAACCGTACCTGTGCAGCTAAATGGAACAGGGAGTATCTCTGTAGCCCTTGACAAAATGTTTAATGAGGGTAGTAAAACCGCAAAAAATAAACGCCTGACTGTGGAATTAACGGCCAATCCTATTTGGTATGTTGTGCAATCTCTTCCGGTCATCAGTAGTCCGTCGGACGAAGATGCTTTATCTCTGGCAACAGCCTATTATGCTAATTCTTTGTCCAAAGCAATCATCATCAGCCACCCTTCCCTTCGTCATACCTTTGAAAGTTGGAAAGTACAAGAAAATAATGTACCATCTCTGTCTAAAAGGAAAGAACTGAAAGGTATATCTCTGGAAACAACTCCCTGGGTGGCAGCAGCTGCTAATGAAGAAGAACAGAAAAGAAAGGTTGCACTCCTTTTTGAACAAAATACAATGGAAGAGCGTAATCGCAGGATTATCGACCGACTGGAGAAACTTCAACTTTCGGACGGTGCTTTAAGTTGGTATAAAGGGATGGGAGGTAACCGTTATGTTACCACTCAAATTGTAGAATTGCTGGCACGCTTGCGGGCGATGAACGTTGCAACCGCTTCTGTAGAAAAGCTATATAATAAAGCACTCACTTATCTCCACGCCCGATGGATGGAGAACTATAAAAAGATGAGAGCCGAAGAGAAAAAGGGCAAAAAAAACTTGATGCCCGACGAACAGTCTGTTCATTATTTATATATCGCTGCATTAGATCCGCATGTTGCACAATTAACGGATAAAGCTGCCTATATATATATGATAGATAAGCTGGAAAACAGTAAAATGAATTATACTATATATGATAAAGCCCGTATTGCCACGATATTGCAATCCGCTGGTAAAACTACCAAAGCACAAGAATATGCTCGTTCTATTATGGAATATTCGGTCTATACTCCCGAAATGGGTCGGCATTTTGATACACCTAAAGCAACCTATTCATGGAATAGTTACCGGATTCCCACTCAGGTGGCAGCTATCGAAGCATTATCACATATCATCCCAGACGAAGCTGCGATCAATGAGATGAAACAGTGGTTGCTGAAGCAGAAACAAGTGCAGGTATGGGCTACCCCGATAGCTACAGCGGACGCCATATATGCTTTTCTTGACAACAGTCAGCTTGCTTTTGCTAAGCAGCAATCATGCAGCATGAAAGCCACTATTGGTGTCGAAGAAATTCTTACCCCTCCTGATGCATTGGGATATACTTCCCGTTCTTTCTCGGAAGAAAAAACAATCCCCGCCTCTGCTATAGAAATAACTCATAGCGGCGACGGCATCGGCTGGGGAACTGTTTATGCTCAATATACGGAAAATCTGGATAAAGTGCATTCTCCTGGAGGTAAAGGTCTGAAAATATCCCGCACCTACTATAAAGATGGCAAAGAGATTTCTGAAAAAGAAACATTATATATCGGTGATGAATTAACTGTGGCATTGACCGTTAAGAGCGACCGTGATATGGACTTCGTGCGAATTAAAGATACACGTGCTGCCTGCATGGAACCGAAAGATGCTCTCTCTGGCTACCACTTTAGGAATGGCGTAGGATATTATCAAGTAACGCGGGATACTTCTACGGAAGTATTCATAGATAAGTTCCATAAAGGTACTATTTCCATAACATATAAAGTCTATTTAGACCGTCCTGGAACTTACCAGACAGGAGCTGCCACTGTGCAGTCAGTGTATGCTCCTGAGTTCAGGGGACATGCTCGAAGCATGAAGGTTAAAGGGATCAATCCGAAAACTCTGTTGGTAGTTTATGTCGATAATCCCAAAAA
>JAUUNK010000234.1 GCA_030844565.1 Bacteroides ovatus | reverse complement strand
ACGAATTTCCTTAACAATGCCGTTAAATTCACCCGGGCTGGCTATATCAAACTCGGATATGAAATCCTGGTACAAACCGGTGAGGTATCCATCTTTGTTGAAGATACCGGCAAAGGCATTCCTGCCGAACATCAGAAGATGATTTTCGACCGGTTCTATAAACAGGACGAATTTGCGCAAGGCACGGGCCTCGGACTCTCTATCTGCCGAACCATCGTAGATCGACTTGGCGGTCGCATCCTGCTGGATTCGGAACCGGGAAGGGGAAGCCGCTTTTCGATTCTACTCCCTACGAAACATTTTTAACAGATACTTTATGAATGGTATAAAATCGAATTTACTAATATTGCTGCTGATGTTATGGTGTACGACGGCCGCATCTGTCGCCCATGCACAGACGGCGGAAATATCCGGTACGGTAACCGACAGCCGGGGAGATGCGATTGCGGGTGCCAGCATCCGGGAAATAGGTACGACTCGTAGCACAATATCGGGTCCCAAGGGTAAATTCACACTTAATGTCCGGTCCGATGCCGTATTGGAAATCCGGTACATCGGTTATGAACCGCAGGAGGTTTCTGTGGCAGGCCGCAACGAACTTACCGTCCGGTTGCAGGAAGATGTTCTGTGGGTGGATGAAGTGGTCGTGGTCGGTTACGGTACGCAAAAGAAATCAAGTCTGACGGCCGCTGTCGCCTCAGTACCGCTCAGAGAAATCCGTAAACAGGTGGCGGGCAATCCGGCCTCGGTCTTACAGGGATTCATTCCCGGCGTCGAAGTGATTCAAAAAGGAGGTGAATCGGGCGCTGAGGTCAAATTGCTGATTCGTGGGGCCGCCACATTCGGCACAACGGAACCGTTGTATGTAATCGACGGCGCGATAAGCAGTAACGGGCTGAATTCGCTGAACATGGTCGATGTCGCTTCGATCGAAATATTGAAAGACGGAGCCGCCGCAGCTATCTACGGGTCGCGTGCCGCCAACGGCGTGGTGCTGGTCTCCACCAAACAGGGTCGCGCGGGGGAAACCCTCGTCGAAGTATCGGGATCTTATGGCTGGCAAACGTCCTCTAAAAAGTTGGATTTCATGAATGCAGGGCAATGGCGTCAATTTATCAATACGGTGGCGGACAACAGTGGATTGGAGCGTGCTCCGGAGAATGTCAATCCGACAAACCCCGGTGTCGATACCGATTGGCAGGACCTCTATCTGCGTAGCGCTCCCATCTATAATTTGAATGCAGGCATCTCGGGCGGGGGAAAGCACACCACTTTCCATACGAGTCTGGGCTATTTCAAACAGGATGGCATCGTAGTGCAGTCCGGTTATAAGAAATATACCGCCCGCGTCAACAGCTCGTTCAGCAAAGGAGTGCTGAATGTGGCGGAAAATGTCTTTGTGGCTCATACTTCCAACCGCCCGGCTTCCTCCTCCCGGCTTATGGGACTGCCTACCGCCCCGGAAAAGGACGAGTACGGGCGGTACGTTTCCGTGGGTCCCGAGTACAATATCCTCTCCTCAGGCATCGAAAACCCGATTGCACACTTGTATAACGAAGAGATAAAAAACAATGTGACAGATGTAACCGGAAGCCTCAACCTCGGATTGAAACTGTTCAAGGGGCTCACCTACAAACTGAACCTTTCCGGCAGCTACCTGAACGACCATTATTACGTCCATATCCCGCAGTACAGCACGTTATGGGACGAGAGCGGGAAACCCGTTTCCGGATTCGGACAGTCCTATACCTCGCTGAACGAATCCCGCTCCGAGAGTTTCGATTACACGATCGACAATCTGCTCGCGTATCAGAATTCTTTCGGGGGCCATACTATTGACGCAGTGCTGGGTACGAGTTGGACGCGCGAATATTACCGCACGATGTCCGTCAGCAGTGACAACCACGATTTGGGAGGACCCGACATCACGGGCTACAACGGGCCGGGTACCGTCGGGGCGCGGGAGATAAACTCCGCCTTGCTGTCATTTTTCACACGTATCAATTATGATTACCGGAACCGCTACCTGCTCTCCGCCAGCATTCGTAGCGACAAATCCTCCAAATTCGCCAAAGGTAGGCGAACGGGCTATTTCCCGTCGATTTCGGCAGGATGGAATTTGCACGGGGAGGAGTTTTTCAATGTGCCGTGGATCAGCCGGCTGAAAATCCGGGGAAGTTACGGTCAACTGGGTGCGAACTTCATCGATCCGTATGCATTTCTCTCGCTGGCCTACGGTCCCGTACCGACCATTTTCGGGAATGAGCGCGTGACGGGTTACATTACCCGTCTGGCCGAGGAAAAATTGACATGGGAGAGGGCCGTTTCCTCGAACGTGGGAATTGAACTCGGATTTTTCGACAATTCGCTCACCCTTGCCGTCGACTGGTTCCTGCGGCGCAACAACGATCTGCTGGCACCTTTGTCCCCCTTGCCGTCGTCCGGGCAGACCATCGTGCTGAACGACGGCGAACTCCCTTATTTCAATACCGCATCGGTAGAGAACAAGGGGCTGGAACTGTCGGCGGGATACCGCAAAACGTGGAGTGACTTCAGTCTGAATGCCATGGCGAACATCTCTTTCCTGAAAAACAAGGTACTGGCGCTCGGCGATGGCATACAGCCTATTCGAGGCGAGGACCTCAGCAACAACTCCAACGACCGGGCTACCATTACCAAAACCGGACTTCCGATCGGCGCCTTCTGGGGGTATGTCGTAGAAGGTATCGACGGGAAAGGGGATTTCATCTTTCAGGACAACAACGGTCTCGATGCCACAGGCAACCCGACCGGCAAGCCGGACGGAAAGGTGGATGAAAACGATAAGACCGTAATCGGTAGCCCACATCCCGATTTCACCTATGGCATCAATCTCTCGCTTGCCTATAAAGGCTGGGACCTGACCGCTTTCTTTCAAGGATCGCATGGCAATGATATTTTCTGCGGGGCGAAATATTTCTACTATTTCGATTACTCGACCAACTGCCTCGCGGACGCCCTGAACTCGTGGACGCCAAACAATACCGGAACGATGCTGCCCGTAGCCAAAACGGACAACCGCAACGGAGGCAACTCCCTGCCGAGCACCTTTTACATCGAAGACGGATCGTATTTCAGGTGCAAGAACCTGCAAATCGGCTACACATTTGACCCGTTGCTGAAAAATAGCTTCTTCAAAAACGCCCGGATCTACGTCGGAGTACAAAACCTGTTTACCGTCACCCGCTATCCTTTGTACGATCCGGAGGTGAGTGCCGATACGCTTTTCGACCGTGGGGTAGACGGGCAATACCTCGATGCTCCGACAGTTAATGCCCGCGTATACACATTCGGATTCAATCTAACATTTTAACCGGCAATGAAAATAAATCATATAATACGGATAACGATTCTCGTAACGGCAGGATTCTGGCTGGCGTCCTGCGAAAAGATATTCGACGATCTGGCGATACACCCCAACCAACAGGATGTCAACGGATTTTATACCAATCCGGAGAACATTAATCTTGGAATCATCGGCATCTACTCCTATATTACCGCACCCCGCGCTATGGGAGCCTCCGGCCTCGGACTGATCTGCAACCGCGGGGACGAAGGGAGCGCCCGTTCCGATTACGCTTCCCCCGGACAATATACCTCGGCACTGACGCCCTCCTACTATACCATAGTGCAACCCTATCAACTGCTTTATACCGCCATGGCGCAGGCGTGCCAGATGATCGAGGTGACCCCCGGCGTGGACTTCAAAAGCGAGACACAAAAGAACGCCTATATGGGAGAGGCGTATTTTCTGCGTGCCTGGTGTCATTTCTTTCTACTGACCAACTACCGCAATATCCCGTTGATGGACCGGAAACCGAAGTCGGCTAAGGACTTCAGGCCGCAAGCCGAACCGGAGGCGGTCTGGGAATTGATTATTGCGGATTTGATTCGGGCCAAAGGGTTGCTGCCCCAAAAGGGATACTGGGACACTAGTTATCCGGGAAGAGCGACCAGCGGCGCGGCTGCGGCCCTGCTGGGCAAGGCATACCTGTATCGTTCGGGGATCGAGAAATATTACGGCAGCTCTTCCGGGACGTATTACGATGAGGCTGCCGCCGCGTTCGGCGAAGTGATCGACGGTCAACACGGAACTTATTCACTGGTCGATTACGGTTGGAATTTCGATGTCGCCCACGAGAACAACGATGAATCTGTTTTCGAATTCCAGTTTTTGGGCGATGCGGTGAATACCTCTTTCAATCCCGGCCTTCCCGAAAGCGGCGTATGGAAAGATCCCCGCGGCTTCTATCCTCCGAACACCGACAAGGGCAATACGGCGCAGGATCAGGTCATGCATGAATGGGTGTACCAGACTTTCATTCACTCGAAGGATGCGGACGGTCACACGGATTCCCGCATGTTCGGAACGCTTATTTTTGATGACGCTTCTTCCGATATATCGACCAAGGCGGGTAACCGGGTTACGGTATTCGATGGTAAGACCTACGACAAAACTTACGGCAAAAAAGGGTTCGGCCTGTCCAACGTCAAAGCCGCTAAGTATAAGTCTGCCGGTCGCAAGTGGTTGGATTGGGACCTGCCGACCGCCGATCCCGGTAATAAGATGTGCTTTTACTACCAACGGGCTCATGGCGTGAATTTCCGTTACATTCGATATGCGGATGTACTGCTGATGTATGCCGAGGCCGTGGTCAGCGGGGGCAAACAAGGTAGCCTGACGCCGCTCGAAGCAGTCAACCAGGTACGTGCACGCAGCGGAGTGGATATGCCACCTCTGCCTGCCGTCGATATGGACGCTATTGAAAACGAACGGATATTGGAACTCACCGGGGAAGGACACCGTTACTTTGATCTGTTGCGTTGGGGAAAAGTCGCACAGCGCTTCCGAGAATTAGAAGCCACCGATCCCAATTTCAAACAATATGGCATGTCGGCCTATCTGGGATTTCAGGAAGGCCGTGACGAATGGCTGCCGATTCCGCTCGATGAGGTGGAAGGCAATCCCTATATTACGACGAACAATCCCGGATGGTAATGTTTCGTGGTTCATGCCCAGCCCTAAAAAAGACGTTACGTACTTTTTCGGCGGTTACGTAGTTGTCGCGGTCGCTGATTTGCTGATAGGCTTGGTCGGTACCTACACGGATTTTATCCAGTATAGGGTTGGCTTCCTGTGCAACAATACTTACGCTAAATCCCTTGTTTCCAACCTTCTTGCACTCATCTGCTCTGAGTCTCATTTTTTATCCTTATCTTTGCTTACTATTATCAAAAAACTTCAAGTAATGAAAACAAAGCCAAGCTACAAATCAATCTATGATGTCTTAAAAAAGGATATTTTAAATGGAGTATATCCCACAGGTGGTTTATTGCCTACCGAGCTTACTCTTGCCGAACAATATTCTGTATCAAGACCCACTATAGCAAAAGTTTATAATCAGTTACAAGCCGAAGGTTATATTACGAAAAAAAAAGGATTGGGGACCATTGTAAACCACAAGTATACTTCCAGTACATTGGTATTCGGACTCTTGCTTCCCGGGGCGGGGGAGTCTGAGATATTTTCTATTATCAACGACCAGTTGTTGAAGCAATCCGAAACGGGAAAATTCAATTGTTTGTGGGAGGGCGCTACGGCAAGCAATGCGGATATAAGGCGGGAATTGATAGAAACTTGCTGTGACAATTATATAAAGAAGGAAGTGGATGGAATATTCTTTTCTCCGCTGGAAAGGGTGGCGGATGCCGATTCCATAAACCTGCGCATCTGTGAGAAAATAGAGAAAGCGGGCATTCCGCTTATTCTGATAGACAGAGACATCTACAACTTCCCTCAAAGGAGCAACTTTGATATTGTTTGCTTGGATAATTTCAGTGCCGGTTGCATTATGGCTCAACATCTCATAGACCAGGGATGCACCACTATCCATTTTTTCTATAGGCCGGACTCTGCCTGTTCCGTCAATATGCGTTTAGCAGGTATTAAGGAGGTGGTACACCAAAACAAATTATCCTTTGATGAAAAGAATGTCTACTGTGGCAATCCCGAAAATGTAGAGTTTGTTAGGCAAATGTCGATAGTTCCCGGTAAAACAGGTGTTATTTGTGCCAATGATTCTACGGCGGCGGTTTTGATGTCTACTTTGACAGAGATTGGGGCGCAGATTTCTACCGACCTTCTTATTTGTGCGTATGATAACATGAAATACTCGATGCATCTAAAGCACTCTCTGACCTCTTTCAAACAACCTTGTGAGGAGATAGCTAATGTCAGTGTCGAACTCATGTTCCGGAGAATTCACAATAGGAATGCTTTCCCGGTAACGGTGAATCTGGCAGGGGAGATAGTTGTTCGCGATTCAAGTAGATTCGGCTGATTATGGAACATACAGGAAGCTACTACCATTAAATGATAAATGATACAACTTTTTGAGAAAAAATATAAGTTTCAGATAGCGGTTTATATAAAATTATGTAATTTTGTGAAGAATATAAATCCGTCTCTCTAAAGGGGATGAACACACAGGCAATATTTATATTATAATAAAAAGGTATGAAAAAGAAATTGATTTTTTTGGTGGCAACTGTGGGTATAGTAGCGTTTTCCGCTTGTACCTCAGATAAGGATCTGTATGACCCTACAAAATTTGTAGAGCAAAAAGAAGCTGAGTATGCGCATGCTTTCGCACAGAAGTATGGAGAAATAGCAAAAGATCAGGATTGGGGATTTGGAAAAAGTCAGGGCACACGTGCTTCTTCTCCTAATAGCAACCAATGGCATGAATATACAGTAGTACCTGAGGGGATTACAGCGGCTGAGCAAGAAAAAGTAACCGAATGGTTTAAAAACCATCAGAATCCCTCATCTGAAAACGTTTACTGGACGGATTTCTTTGTTCAACATGTTAGTGGTACACATAGCAATATGGACTATTTATGTTCAGTCATTGAGGGCAGCTCTCCTAGCGATGACCATATCTATAATTTTAATGCCACTCAGGGAAGTATTATGTTAATGGTAAATAGTGGAACTTCATCTTTTGGTTACCATAATTCTCTGGATAATAAAATGCACTATAATTATACCATTCAGTGTATTGACGGCAGTTATTATGTAGGATTTGATTTTGAAGCAACAGGGGAGAACCCCAATCAACAAAGTGCTGCCGATGGCTATTACAACGATTGGATAGTAAAGATATCTCCGGCTATATATACTAACGCTAAAAGAATCATTGCAGAAGACCTTGGAAATACGGATGATTTCGATTTCAATGACGTAGTGTTTGATGTAGCATGGGATAATGATGGAACTATCATTACCTTGCAAGCTGCCGGAGGTACTATGCCTTTATACATCCAGGTGGGTGAAGAAAAGAAAGAGGTTCATGAGCTCTTTGGCGTTTCCACCGCTACTATGGTAAACACTACTTCGGTGAAAAAGGCTCCTGTAATATTCCGACTTCCAAAGTGTAATGGCTTCAATGACGTAGAGATTCTGGTAAATGACGTGAAAGCCGGCATGTACAAGCTGAAGGCTGAAACCGGAAAAGCTCCGCAAAAGATATGTGTTCCAACAAAGTTCCAGTGGACTAGTGAACGTGAAGCGATTGACTCAAAATACCCGGGATTTGAAGAATGGGTTAGTAATCCTGAGTATGATTGGTTAGGAGAATAAATTGTATATAATATATAATAGGGGAGGGTGTCTGAAAATTTTCAGACACCCTCTTATTTGATTAGACCTAATATTATTCGATCCTATATTATTAAATCTTATATGATTCCATTTATTAGCTTCTACATTATTTCATCAACCAATGTTTCTTTAGCCATTCACGCACAGGTATATCATACAGTTTGAGACTGCCATAAGCTAGACCGACGGAGAGAATGAAAATAGAAACACTAAGGCAGATAATTGTACCGAGTGGAGCATCCGGATGATTGTTTGCCCAGGCAATCTGCATGTAAATCAGAGGGAAATGGGTGATATAGAGCGGGTATGAGATTTCTCCGAGGAAGGTGCAAACAGCCACGGATTTTTTCCCTTTTATATCACTGCCTGCTCCTATAGATACAATCAGCGGACATATAATAAGTATGCAAAAAGCTTCGTAAGCTCCATTCATCCACATATTTTCCATACCTC
>JAUUNK010000233.1 GCA_030844565.1 Bacteroides ovatus | reverse complement strand
TGGATATGAAACAGGTGGTGGGGACACATGACATATTGATGCTTTGCTTCGATACGTTGCGTTATGATGTTAGCAAGGAAGAAGAAGCTGCCGGACGTACCCCCGTACTCAACAGTTGGGGGGAGCCCTGGGAGAAAAGGCATGCTCCGGGAAACTTTACTTATCCCTCACACTTTGCTATTTTTGCAGGATTTTTGCCTTCGCCGGCGGAACCTCATTTGCTTCGCAACCGTAAGTGGTTGTTTTTTCCTGTACAAGCAGGAACGGGACGCATTCCGCCTGAAGGAAGTTATCCCTTTAAAGAAGCTACGTTCGTGCAAAGCCTGGCAAACGCCGGATATGAAACTATTTGTATAGGCGGAGTGAACTTCTTCAGTAAGCGCAATGAACTGGGACGCGTATTTCCCGGCTATTTTAATAAAAGCTACTGGTTGCCCACTTTCGGATGTACTTCTCCCGATAGCGCGGAAAAACAAATCGACTTTGCCTTGCAGAAACTCAATCACTATCCTGTCTCTCAACGAGTGTTTATGTATATCAACTTTTCAGCTATCCATTATCCCAATAATCATTATGTGCAAAAAAAGGTGAAAGACGACAAAGAGTCTCATGCCGCTGCTCTAAGGTATATTGACGGTCAATTGCCCCGTCTGTTTCAGGCTTTCCAGGCACGGGCAAATACATTTACTATTGCGCTTTCCGATCATGGGACCTGCTATGGCGAGGATGGATATGAATACCATTGCATCTCTCACGAAAGTGTCTATACCGTTCCTTATAAACATTTTATCTTACCAAAACTATGAAACATCCGTCTCAACCACGATATGTAGATTATATGTATAGCTATCCACATAAGACAGCCTACCGTCCTTTTCCTTCTCCCATGCCGTTGGCTCCCTATTTGCAACGCCTGGAAGGAAGAAAGGCATCCCTTTATTTTCATATTCCTTTTTGCAACCATAAGTGCGGATATTGCAATCTCTTTTCTCTGCAAACAAATAGCACGGAGCGTATAGCAGCTTATTTGCAAACTCTGCATAGGCAAGCACAACAATTGGCTCCGCTTGTATCGAATTTAATGTTCGATAGCTTTGCCATTGGCGGAGGAACGCCTTTGCTTCTATCGGTTGCCCAGTTGCAACAATTGATGGAAACTGCTCTTCTCTTGGGCGTGCATCCTTCCCAAGTGTTTACTTCCGTAGAAACGTCTCCGGAATATGCTGACAAAGACCGATTAAAGATGCTGAAACAGGCGGGCGTCTCTCGTGTAAGTATAGGCATACAGAGCTTTTTAGAAGAAGAATTGAAAGCTGTCAAAAGGCATTCGCTACCGGATGGTATCTATCAGGCATTGGAACGTATCTCCGAAATGGAGTTTCCTTATTTTAATATCGACCTCATTTATGGTATTAAGGGACAAACAGTGGAAAGCTTTCTCTATTCACTGAAAGAAGCACTTCGTTTCCGCCCTAACGAACTTTTCATTTATCCGTTATACGTGCGCCAAGGAACTCGAATCACAGAACGGGAATCGGATGATACTTGCTTCCAGATGTACTGTGCTGCCCGCGATTTGCTGCGTGCGGAAGGATTTACGCAGACTTCCATGCGGCGGTTCATCTCACACCTCTCTACAGATGCAGAAGTTTCTTGCGGCGATGAAGTAATGCTGTCCTGTGGTTCGGGAGGACGCAGTTATCTTGGGAATTTGCATTATGCCACCCGCTATACGGTCCGCCAGTGTGATATTGCCGAAGAGATAGACTGTTATATTGCTACTACCGATTTCACCATAGCCCGCAACGGGTTTATTCTTTCCCGGGAAGAACAGCAACAACGCTTTATCATTAAGAATCTGATGTATTACAGAGGCATTGATAAGATTGAATATCTCCGTCGTTTTGGTGAATCGTTGGATACTTCCCTTCCCGTGTTCCGGTGCTTGGCAGAACGACAGTGGATAGAAGAAAGCGCCGACCGCATTTGCCTTACAGCCGAAGGTATGGGCTATTCCGACTATATCGGCCAGCTATTTATTTCTCCCAAAATCAGAAAATTAATGGAAGCATATTCTCTTTGAATCATATAATCGGGGAAGCTGATGACAAATACACATTCTTTATTCTCTATCAGGCGGATATATTACCGCGGTAAGCTGGCAAGTTGCAACTACGCCTGTTCATATTGTCCTTTTGGCAGAAAATCTCATTCGTCGGTATCCTTGGAGGAAGATAAACAAGCCTGGCTGCGTTTCATTACAACTATCGAACATTGGAAGGGAGAACCTTTGCAATTGTTTATCATTCCTTATGGAGAAGCCCTGATTCATGAATATTATCGGAAGGGAATAAAGCGCCTGGCTATGCTGCCGCAAGTTAGTGGTGTTTCTTGCCAGACCAATCTTTCTTTTCCGGCAGAACAATGGCTGAATGAGCTTTCTTCTTCGCCCGCTACTGTGGATAAGATTAAAGTATGGGCAAGTTTTCATCCGGAAATGACTACGGTAGACAAATTTGTCCGGCAACTTCATTCGCTCTCTCATGTAGGTATGCAGGTTTGCGCCGGTGCCGTAGGCAATCCGTCGGCTAAATCCCTGCTTAGTAAACTAAGAGATGAACTGTCGCCTGATATTTATTTGTTTATCAATGCTATGCAAGGACTCAAAACGCCGCTGTCTGAGGAAGATATTGAGTTTTTTACGCAGCTGGATAATCTCTTCGAGTATGACAGAAAGAATGCTCCGGCGCAATGGGATGCTTGCGAAGGAGGAAGAAGCAGTTGCTTTGTCGACTGGAAAGGAGACATATATGCTTGCCCCCGAAGCCATGTCAAGATAGGCAATTTCTATCAGAGTGAGAAGCTGGATATATCGCTTCCATGTAAACGGAAAGTCTGTGATTGCTACATCGCTTTTAGTAATCTCAGCCATCATCCTCTGCACCGGATAATGGGAAACGGGACATTTTGGAGGATACCCGACAAACCACTCATTCGAAGTGCTTTCTTCGATATAGATAGGACGCTTACGGATAAGCAAGGCATTGTACCTGAAAGTTATAAATCCTCCTTGCAATATATGGCTCAAAAGATTCCCTTATATCTTGCCACCTCTTTGTCTGTGGAACAGGCGCGCAAGAAGTTGGGAAAGTCCCTTTTCAGCCTGTTCCAGGGGGGAGTGTTTGCAGGAGGAGGTCTATTGTCATATTCAGGGCAAGTGGAATGCCTACAGGTAGATACCTTACCGGATATTTGTGAAGAGGTATCAAAAACAACCATCTATACTTATCACGGTCAAGTATGTAAATATAGCCTGCTTGTTGTGGAGAAGAAACTGAGGGAGAAGATATGGATGGAATTAGAAAAATCCTCTTCCTATCGATTATATCGGAAAGGACCTCTTATTACGATTATCCACCGCGATGCGGACAAAAAGGAGGGGGTACGGCGGATATGTACTGCTTTACAGATTCCCTTGGAAGAAGCGATAGTTGTAGGCAACTCTTTAGAAGATGAGGAAATGATGTCATTAGTACCCCATTCTTGTGCTGTATTAAATGCCCATCCTCTTTTAAAAGAACGTGCCTGTTACGTCTTGAATCCGGACCGTTTGCCCGCTTTCTTTCGTTTTAGTGCTTTTCGAGGATAGTGGTAAACTTCAATTTTTATAGCAATGATTATCTTCTAGCTGGAAAAGAAATAATATCTTTGTTGCCCAGTAATAAGAAATGAAAACAATATAGATTTTATTATGGAAAATAAATATGATTATGACTCTATTCAAGAGCTGCTTAACTGGGCAAAAGATATACTTAAAAACAAAGAATATCCATCGGGTAGTTTCCAGATAAACCAATGTACCATAGCAAGTGATTGTGGAAAATATATTCATGCAATGATTGCAATGATTTCTAATAACTGGGAGAATCCGACTTTTTATCCGACTATAGACCAATTGCGTGAATTGAAGAAAAAGATAGAAAGGTCATCGGCAAAGTAAAGAATAGAAAACGTAATCACCGTTGCTAAAGCTTGATAAACCTTTAAGCAACGGTGATTTTTATAATAAAGTCCAATGAACTTTAGAATTGGAAGAAGTTTTTAGCGTTGTTGTAGCTTATATCCTCAATCATCTGGTTGACACGTTCTATTTCTGAAACCGGAATCTCTCCATTTTCTACATCACGGCCCACTAAGTTACACAAAGTGCGACGGAAATATTCATGACGCGGATATGAAAGGAAAGAACGTGAATCCGTTAACATACCTACGAAGCGGCTCAGTAAACCAAGCACAGAAAGTGCATTCATTTGTTTTTCCATTCCATCCTTTTGGTCGAGGAACCACCATCCGGAACCAAACTGAATCTTACCCGGAATTGTGCCATCCTGGAAGTTACCCAGCATCGTAGCAATCACTTCGTTGGCACATGGATTCAGATTATATAAAATAGTCTTAGTCAACTTACCGTTTGTATTGAGGCGATCAAGGAATTTAGCCATTGCTTTGGCGGTAGTAAATTCTCCAATGGAGTCAAAACCGGTGTCAGGACCTAATAGTTTGAACATCTTGGTATTGTTGTTGCGGATAGCACCATAGTGGAATTGCTGTGTCCAGCCTTTTTCCCAGTCCATTTCACCGAATACAACAAGCATGGCAGACTTAAACTTCAGAATTTCTTCTTTAGTCAATTCATTGCCACCATATACCTTATTAAATATAGCTTTGATTTCTGCATCCGTATAATCTTCGGCATAAAACTCTTCGATACCATGGTCGGAAAGACGGCAACCTTGTTCGGCAAAGAAGTCATGGCGTTTACGAAGGGCAGCCACCATATCGTCAAATTCCGAAATAGTCACTCCGCTTACTTCTGACAGTTTTTCTACATAGGTGCGGAAGTCGGCAGGTACTTCTACTGCCATAGCTTTGTCAGGACGCCAAGTCGGCAACATCTTTATTTCGAAACCGCTTTCGCGTGTCTGAATGTGATATTCCAATGAATCTATGGGGTCGTCAGTCGTACATACTGTTTCCACATGATAACGGCGCATCATACCACGAGCAGAGTATTCAGGTTGTGCCAGTTTCTCATTACATTCGTCATAAATCTCGCGGGCAGTTTGTGGATTCAAGATTTTGTCAATGCCAAAAGCTGTTTTCAATTCCAGGTGTGTCCAGTGATACAACGGATTACGGAATGTATAAGGTACGGTTTCAGCCCATTTCTCAAATTTTTCCCAGTCGGTGGTGTCATTGCCTGTGCAAAAGCGTTCTTCTACTCCATTGGTACGCATAGCACGCCATTTGTAGTGGTCACCTCCCAACCAGATCTCAGTAAGTGATCTAAATTTGTAGTCGTCTGCTACCATCTTCGGAATGAGGTGGCAATGATAGTCGATAATCGGCATCTTAGCCGCATGTTCGTGATACAACTTCTGTGCAGTTTCAGTCTGTAGCAGGAAGTTTTCGTCCATGAATTTTTTCATTTTACTGTGTTTTAAGTATATAAAATTATTACTTTTGATAATATAAATTCTATTCTATTGATTTTAAAGCTAATAGGCTAAGAACTTACTTTTAGTTTTATTAACCGTTATCGAACACAAAAGTAGAAAATTTACTTGTGATAACAAAATAATTCGTATATTTGCAGCGATTATTTATAATATTTAAGCTTTAGCACTATGGAGGACCAGAATTATACCATCAAAGATATAGCCCGTATGGCGGGGGTATCTGCCGGAACAGTAGATCGGGTGTTGCACAATCGGGGCGATGTGTCTTCTAAAAGCAAAGAAAAGGTACAAAAAGTATTGGATGAAATCCACTATCAACCCAACGTATTTGCTATCGGACTGGCAGCAAAGAAAAAATATACGTTCGTGTGCCTTATACCTTATTATATAGAGCACGACTATTGGCATTCGGTGGTAGTGGGGATTGAACGTGCAAAGCAAGAATTGCGTCCTTTCAATGTGAGTATACATTATGTGCATTATACCCACGGTGATAAAACAAGCTATAAGGATGCTTGTAACAGTATAGAAGCGGGTGGGGTAGATGCAGTGTTGATAGCTCCTAACTTTCGCGAAGAGACACTGGCATTGGTTACGCGTTTGCGGGCAAAGGAGGTGGCTTATGCTCTGATTGATTTTAATATGGAAGAGGCGAATGCCTTGACCTATATCGGACAGGATTCTTATGAAAGCGGATATATTGCCGCAAAACTATTGATGAGAAACTATTCGAGCAGCAAGACACAGGAAATAGCTTTATTCTTGAGCAATAATAAAGAAAATCCGGCAGAGATACAGATGCAGCGACGTCTCAAAGGTTTTATGGATTATATATCAGAAGAATGCGATAATCCTGTTATCCACGAGTTGATACTCAATAAAACGGATATGGAAAGCAACCGGAAAGTTTTGGATGAGTTCTTCAACAGGCATTCCAGTGATATACTGGGGGTAGTGTTTAATTCCCGGGTATACCAATTGGGAGATTATTTGCACACGGCGGGACTTAAGATGAGAGGACTTATCGGATATGACCTGCTAAAGGCGAATGTGGATCTGTTGAAATCAGGATATATACACTACCTGATTGGACAACGACCAGGATTACAAGGGTATTGTGGCCTTAAGGCATTGTGTGATTCGGTGGTTTTCAAAAAAACAGTAGAACCAGTGAAATATATGCCGATAGATATATTAATTAAAGAAAATATTGATTTTTATTTTGAGTTTATATAACATCAACTTTATAAAATTAATTGTAACAAAATGAAAGCATTAAACAAAGAAACGGCTCCTAAAGCACAACGTCCGGAGCGCATTATCCAATTCGGTGAAGGTAACTTCTTACGTGCATTTGTAGATTGGATTATTTACAACATGAACCAAAAAGCTGATTTTAACAGCAGTGTAGTAGTTGTTCAGCCTATCGACAAAGGTATGGTAGACATGCTGAATGCTCAAGACGACCTCTATCATGTCAATCTTCAAGGACTGGATAAAGGGGAGGTAGTAAATAGCCTGACAATGATCGACGTCATCAGCCGTGCTCTGAACCCTTACTCTCAGAATGAAGAATTCATGAAATTGGCAGAGCAACCGGAAATGCGTTTTGTGATTTCTAACACTACTGAAGCAGGTATTGCTTTCGATCCTACTTGTAAGTTGGAGGATGCTCCCGCTTCTTCTTATCCAGGCAAACTTACTCAATTGTTGTATCACCGTTTCAAGACTTTCAATGGTGATAAGAGCAAAGGTTTAATCATTTTCCCCTGCGAGCTTATCTTCTTGAATGGACACAAACTGAAAGAAACAATTTATCAGTATATAGAATTGTGGAACCTGGGCGGAGATTTCAAAACTTGGTTTGAAGAAGCTTGTGGCGTTTATGCTACTTTGGTAGACCGCATTGTCCCGGGATTCCCCCGTAAAGATATTGCTGCTATCAAAGAAAAATTGCAATACGATGACAACATGGTTGTGCAGGCTGAGATTTTCCACTTATGGGTAATCGAAGCTCCCCAAGAGATAGCTAAAGAATTCCCTGCTGACAAAGCCGGACTTAATGTTCTTTTCGTTCCGTCAGAAGCTCCTTATCACGAACGTAAAGTAACTTTGCTGAATGGTCCCCACACAGTTCTTTCTCCAGTGGCTTATTTGTCTGGAATCAACATTGTACGCGATGCTTGCCAACATGAAGTAATCGGCAAATACATCCACAAAGTAATGTTCGACGAATTGATGGAAACATTAAATTTGCCGAAAGACGAACTGGAAAAATTTGCAAAAGATGTGTTGGAACGCTTCAACAATCCGTTCGTCGATCACGCAGTGACCAGTATCATGCTAAACTCTTTCCCGAAATATGAGACTCGTGACCTCCCCGGATTGAAGACTTACTTAGAACGTAAAGGTGAACTTCCGAAAGGTTTAGTATTGGGACTCGCTGCTATTATCACCTATTACAAAGGTGGCGTTCGTGCAGACGGAGCAGAAATAGTACCTAACGATGCACCGGAAATCATGAATCTCTTAAAAGACCTTTGGGCTACAGGTTCTACTCAGAAGGTAGCTGAAGGTGTGCTGGGAGCTGAATCTATCTGGGGCGAAGATTTAAATAAGATTCCGGGATTGACAGAAGCCGTAAAA
>JAUUNK010000232.1 GCA_030844565.1 Bacteroides ovatus | reverse complement strand
CGACTGTATCATTTTCGGTTTTCACGAAGGTGAACTCAACCTGCTCTTGCTTAAAAGAAACTTTCAGCCAGCCATGGGCGAATGGTCGCTAATGGGAGGATTCGTGCAAAGAGACGAGAGTGTGGATGACGCTGCCAAACGTGTACTCGCCGAGCTGACCGGGCTGGAAAATGTCTATATGGAACAAGTCGGCACTTTCGGCAAGATAGATCGCGATCCGGGTGAACGGGTTATTTCAGTAGCCTATTACGCGCTCATCAACATTAATGAGTATGACCGGGAACTGGTACAAAAGCACAATGCATATTGGGTGAACATCCATGAGCTGCCCCCTCTTATCTTCGACCATCCCGAGATGGTGGAACGGGCGCGCAGACTGATGCAACAAAAAGCTTCAATGGAACCTATCGGCTTCAACCTGCTGCCCAAGTTATTCACGCTTTCCCAGTTACAAAGCCTCTATGAAGCCATTTATGGCGAACCTATCGACAAACGGAATTTCAGGAAACGGGTAGCCGACATGGATTATATCGAAAAGACTGATAAAATTGATAAAACGGGCTCAAAACGGGGAGCGGCTTTGTACAAGTTCAATGACAAGGCTTATCGCAAAGACCCGAAATTCAAATTGTAGTGTACACATAAAATATTAAATAAGTTATGCTGGAAGAACTGAAAGAAAAAGTATTTCATGCCAATCTCGAATTGGTAAAGCATGGATTGGTTATTTTCACTTGGGGAAATGTTTCGGCTATCGACCGGGAAACCGGATTGGTAGTCATCAAACCTAGTGGAGTCAGTTACGATGAAATGAGAGCAGAAGATATGGTAGTAGTGGACCTTGACGGAAACGTGGTGGAAGGAAAGCTAAAACCGTCTTCAGACACTCCTACCCATGTAGTACTTTACAAGGCGTTCCCAGAGATAGGCGGAATAGTACATACGCATTCCACTTATGCTACAGCCTGGGCACAAGCCGGATGCGATATTCCCAACATAGGGACCACACATGCCGATTATTTCCACGACGCCATTCCCTGCACGGCAGATATGACGGAAGAGGAAGTAAAAGGCGCTTATGAACTGGAAACAGGAAACGTTATCGTAAAACGTTTCGAAGGACTAAATCCTGTACACACACCGGGAGTGCTGGTAAAAAATCACGGTCCTTTCTCCTGGGGAAAGGATGCTCACGATGCAGTACACAATGCCGTAGTGATGGAGCAGGTGGCAAAAATGGCAAGCATTGCTTATGCGGTCAATCCCAACTTGACAATGAACCCCTTGCTTATAGAAAAACATTTTAGCCGCAAACATGGTCCCAATGCCTATTATGGGCAAAAATAATCAACGGATAACTATCACCGGTAAAATAACAAAGAAAATAAACTTAGTAATAACCACAATTGCCACTTGCCACATTGACATTTCCCAATTGTCAACTGCCAACTGTCAATTGTCAACTCAAAAAAGATTATGAATGCATTTGATCAGTATGAAGTATGGTTTGTAACAGGAGCACAGCTTCTGTACGGAGGTGACGCAGTCATCGCAGTAGACGCCCACTCTAATGAAATGGTAAACGGGCTGAATGAATCTGGAAAACTCCCCGTGAAAGTAGTATATAAAGGAACAGCTAATTCTTCTAAAGAAGTAGAGGCCGTATTCAAAGCAGCTAATAACGATGATAAATGTATCGGTGTTATCACATGGATGCATACTTTCTCCCCTGCTAAAATGTGGATTCACGGTTTGCAACAATTGAAAAAACCATTGTTACACCTGCACACCCAGTTTAACAAGGAAATTCCTTGGGATACCATGGATATGGACTTCATGAACCTGAACCAATCGGCTCATGGTGACCGTGAATTCGGACACATCTGTACTCGCATGCGTATCCGTCGGAAAGTAGTGGTAGGCTATTGGAAAGAAGAAGAAACATTGCATAAAATTGCCGTTTGGATGCGTGTTTGCGCCGGGTGGGCAGATTCTCAGGACATGCTGATTATCCGTTTCGGCGACCAAATGAACAATGTAGCCGTAACCGATGGCGACAAAGTAGAGGCAGAACAACGCATGGGCTATCATGTAGATTACTGCCCGGTAAGCGAATTGATGGAATATCACAAGGAAATCAAGGATGCCGATGTAGATACATTGGTAGCCACTTACTTCAAAGACTACGACCATGACGCTTCTCTTGAGGACAAATCGACTGAAGCATATCAGAAAGTATGGAATGCCGCCAAAGCTGAACTTGCCCTCCGCGCTATCCTCAAAGCCAAAGGTGCTAAAGGATTCACTACCAACTTCGATGATTTGGGCGACATAGAATACAACGGTTTTGACCAGATTCCCGGACTCGCTTCCCAACGTCTGATGGCAGAAGGTTACGGATTCGGCGCTGAAGGTGACTGGAAATCGGCTGCTCTTTACCGCACCGTATGGGTAATGAACCAAGGACTTTCCAAAGGTTGTTCCTTCCTGGAAGACTACACACTGAACTTCGACGGTGCTCAAAGTGCTATCTTGCAATCACACATGTTGGAAGTTTGTCCGCTCATCGCAGCCAACAGACCCCGCTTAGAAGTTCACTTCCTCGGTATCGGTATCCGCAAGAGCCAGACAGCACGTCTTGTGTTCACATCCAAAACAGGTGCAGGTTGCACCGCCACTGTGGTAGATATGGGTAACCGTTTCCGCTTGATCGTCAACGATGTAGAATGCATCGAACCGAAACCGCTGCCTAAATTACCCGTCGCTTCCGCTCTTTGGATCCCGATGCCTAACCTCGAAATAGGAGCAGGTGCATGGATACTGGCAGGTGGCACTCACCATTCTTGTTTCTCTTACGATCTCACAGCCGAATACTGGGAAGACTACGCAGAAATTGCAGGCATAGAAATGGTACATATCAACAAGGATACCACTATCAGCGAATTCAAGAAAGAACTGCGCATGAATGAGGTATACTATATGCTGAACAAGGCGCTTTGCTAAAAGCCACTAACTCAAGTTTCGCAAAAGCTTAAATGATGAATTGAGCCTATGCGAAACTTGACTTCTTGTTCTCCCCAATTATTGTTATACCTTAAAATATAGATTTCACCATGAAATTAGATGCAAAATCAACCATTGAGACAGGTAAAGCCATCCTGGGTATAGAATTCGGTTCGACACGAATAAAAGCTGTCTTGATTGACCAGGAAAACAAACCAATCGCTCAAGGCAGTCATACTTGGGAAAATCAGTTAGTTGACGGACTTTGGACCTACAGCATTGAAGCTATCTGGGCCGGATTGCAAGATTGCTACGCCGACCTTCGCTCAAACGTAAAGAACTTATACGGAATAGAAATCGAAACTCTCGCAGCTATCGGTGTCAGTGCCATGATGCATGGTTATATGCCATTCGATGAAAAAGGAGAAATCCTCGTACCTTTCCGTACCTGGAGAAATACCAATACGGGCGAGGCTGCAACAATCTTATCAGAACTCTTTGTTTATAACATTCCTTTGAGATGGAGCATTTCCCACTTATATCAGGCTATCTTGAATAATGAAGCACACGTCAAAGACATCAATTTCCTGACAACCCTTGCAGGTTATGTACATTGGCAAATAACAGGCGAAAAGGTGTTGGGTATAGGCGACGCATCGGGTATGCTCCCCATAGACCCCACTACCAACAACTATTATACTGAAATGGTAGCCAAGTTCGACGATTTGATTGCTCAGAAAGAGTATAGCTGGAAACTACAGGACATTCTGCCAAAAGTATTGTCAGCAGGTGAAAATGCAGGTATCCTTACACTGGAAGGAAGTAAAAAACTCGATGTATCAGGTCATTTGAAAGCAGGAATACCAGTCTGCCCACCCGAAGGAGATGCTGGCACCGGCATGGTTGCAACCAATGCGGTGAAGCAGCGTACAGGAAACGTGTCAGCAGGTACTTCCTCATTCTCTATGATTGTATTAGAGAAGGAACTATCAAAGCCATATGAAATGATTGACATGGTCACTACACCCGATGGAAGCCTCGTTGCTATGGTACATTGTAACAACTGTACCTCGGACCTCAATGCATGGGTGAATCTCTTTAAAGAATACCAGGAACTGTTGGGCATACCGGTAGATATGGATGAAATCTATAGCAAACTCTACAATATTGCGCTTACAGGCGATACCGATTGTGGAGGTCTCCTCTCCTATAACTATGTCTCTGGTGAACCTATAACAGGACTTGCCGAGGGAAGACCACTGTTCGTACGTTCGGCAAATGATAAATTCAATCTCGCCAACTTTATGCGGGCTCATTTGTACGCTTCAGTCGGGGTTCTCAAGATTGGCAATGATATTCTGTTTAATGAAGAGAAAATCAAAGTTGACAGAATTACGGGCCACGGAGGATTGTTCAAAACGAAGGGTGTAGGTCAAAGAGTACTTGCAGCAGCCATTAATTCACCTATTTCTGTGATGGAAACAGCCGGTGAAGGGGGCGCTTGGGGCATTGCCCTGTTAGCCTCTTACCTGGTAAATAATGAAAAGCAACAATCGCTTGCCGATTTTCTAGATGAAAGTGTATTTGCCGGAGATGCGGGTCTCGAAGTACCGCCCACACCCGAAGATGTGGCTGGCTTTAACAAATACATAGAAAGTTACAAGACAGGGTTACCTATTGAGGAAGCAGCTGTCAGATTTAAATATTAACATAAACTATCCTCATCCCCTCTCTTACGGAGAGGGATAGGATGAGGTTACTACCATGAAAACCACCTCGTTTATACTTGCCCTTATCCTATCCGCCTCACTGGCTAAAGCACAAAATTTGCCACAGGTATCTTACTTCCCGTTGCAGGATGTGAAACTCCTCGACAGTCCTTTCCTGCAAGCTCAACAGACTGATTTACATTATATTCTTACCTTAAACCCGGATCGCTTGCTCGCTCCCTTTCTCCGCGAGGCAGGACTAAAGCCCAAAGCTCCCAGCTACACCAATTGGGAAAATACAGGTCTCGACGGACATATCGGCGGACATTATCTTTCTGCCCTATCTATGATGTATGCTGCCACCGGAGACACTGCCATACATCATCGCCTCAACTACATGCTGAGCGAACTTCACCGTGCCCAACAAGCCGTTGGCACAGGGTTTCTCGGGGGAACTCCGGGCAGCCTCCAACTTTGGAAAGAAATAAAAGAAGGTAACATTCGCGCCGGAGGTTTCGACCTTAATGGCAAATGGGTACCTCTTTACAATATACATAAGACCTTTGCCGGGCTCCGAGATGCGTATCTCTACGCTGACAGCCATTTGGCACGTCGAATGTTGGTGTGCCTCACTAATTGGATGCTCGACATCACTTCCGACCTCAGCGACGAACAGATACAAGACATGCTTCGGAGTGAACACGGCGGTCTGAATGAAGTTTTTGCCGATGTAGCTGCCATCACAGGCGATGAAAAATACCTGAAATTAGCACGTCGATTCTCTCATCGGACACTTCTTGACCCACTCATTAAGGAGGAAGACCACCTGACAGGCATGCATGCTAACACACAAATACCTAAAGTGATTGGTTACCAACGCATCGCCCAGCTCTCACAACACGATAAAAAATGGAAACATGCTGCCGAATGGAATCACGCTGCCCGCTTTTTCTGGAACACAGTAGTCAACAACCGTTCTGTCTGTATCGGAGGAAACAGTGTGCGCGAACATTTCCATCCTGCAGACAATTTCACCTCCATGCTGAACGATGTCCAAGGACCGGAGACATGTAATACTTATAACATGTTGCGCCTCACTAAAATGCTTTTTCAGGATTCTTGTGACTTACGGCTTGTGGACTACTATGAACGGGCGCTCTACAACCATATTCTTGCATCCCAAGAACCGGACAAAGGAGGATTTGTTTATTTCACTCCCATGCGTGCGGGGCATTACCGGGTATATTCCCAACCGGAAACATCCATGTGGTGTTGTGTAGGCTCAGGACTGGAAAACCATACAAAATATGGTGAATTTATTTATGCCCATAAGAAAGATACACTCTATGTCAACCTTTTCATTCCTTCACAACTGACGTGGAAAGAACAGGGACTTACTCTGACACAAGAGACTCGCTTCCCCGATGATACCAAAGTAACATTATGCGTCAACAAATCATCTAAAAAAGAATTAACTTTAATGATCCGCCTTCCTCAATGGGCTAATCATTCTAAAGAGTATTATTTGAAAATCAATGGCAAGAGAAAAACCTTTACCGTAAAAGAAGGTAATCATTACCTCCCACTTAAAAGGAAATGGAAGAAAGGGGATACAATCACTTTCAACCTGCCTATGAAAGTCAGTTTGGCACAGATTCCTGATAAGGAAGACTATTATGCCTTTATGTACGGTCCTATCGTCCTCGCCGCTTCTACAGGAACAGAAAATATGGACGGACTTTATGCAGACGATAGCCGTGGCGGACACATCGCCCATGGAAAACAGGTTCCTTTGCAAGAGATTCCAATGCTGATAGGCAATCCTAACTCCATTCACAGTTCTCTTCACAAAAAAAATGAAGAAAAGTTGGCATTCAGTTATGAAGGTGATAGTTATCCTACACAAGAAAAGCCCCTGGAACTTATTCCTTTCTTCCGCCTTCACAATTCCCGCTACGCCATCTACTTCCGCCAAGCAAGTGAAGAACAATTTAAAGCGATTCAAGAAAACATGGCAAGAGCTGAACAAAAAGCTACTAATCTTGCCAATCGCACCATAGATCTTATCTTCCCAGGAGAACAACAACCAGAATCGGACCATGCTATCCGCTACGAACAATCCGAAACCGGAACAAACCACGATCGCCATTTCCGTCGTGCTAAAGGCTGGTTTGGCTATAAACTGAAAATAGAAGAAAGAACCACAGCCTCTCAACTCTCCCTACTTCTCCGGAAAGAGGATACCAACCATCAAACCATCTATCTGAACAATGAAAAGCTGGAGGTGGAACCTACAATAGAAAAAGCCGATGTCGACGGATTTGTCACATTCATCTATACCCTGCCACAGACCTTGGAGCCAGGCAATCATACTCTCCAATTCGTTCCAAACGGAACAGAATGGACTCCCGCCGTTTATGAGATAAGGTTACTTAAAAAATAAACCAAACAACAATACCATAAAAACCAATAACCATTATGAAAACAAGACTATTAATCAGTAGTGTCCTACTGGCATCCGCCGTATCGCTCTCTGCACAAAAGACAGCTACCATCACTGTACACACCGACCAAGGCAAGCAAATTATCCCAAAGGAAATCTACGGGCAGTTCGCTGAACACCTAGGCTCTTGTATCTACGGAGGACTATGGGTAGGCGAAAACTCGGACATTCCCAATATCAATGGCTACCGTACAGACGTATTTAACGCATTGAAAGAACTAAAAGTCCCTGTACTTCGTTGGCCCGGAGGGTGCTTTGCCGACGAATACCACTGGATGGACGGCATCGGTCCTAAAGAAAACCGTCCTAAGATGGTAAACAACAATTGGGGAGGGACTATCGAAAACAACAGTTTTGGCACACATGAATTCCTCAACCTTTGCGAAATGCTGGGATGCGAACCTTACGTTAGTGGAAACGTAGGTAGCGGTACAGTAGAAGAACTTGCCAAATGGGTAGAATATATGACTTCCGAAGGGGACTCTCCGATGGCTAACCTACGTCGCAAAAACGGACGCGACAAAGCATGGAGAATTAAATACCTCGGAGTGGGCAACGAAAGCTGGGGCTGCGGAGGAAGCATGCGTCCGGAATATTATGCCGATCTCTATCGCCGCTACTCCACTTACTGTCGCAACTATGACGGCAATCACCTGTTTAAAATTGCCAGTGGTGCCAGCGACTACGATTACAACTGGACGGAAGTATTAATGAATCGCGTAGGTCACCGTATGCAAGGTCTTTCCCTTCATTACTACACTGTAACCGGATGGAGCGGAAGCAAAGGCTCTGCTACGCAATTTAATAAAGACGATTATTACTGGACCATGGGCAAATGTCTCGAAATAGAAGACGTTCTTAAGAAGCATTGCACCATCATGGATAAATATGACAAAGACAAGAAAATAGCTCTCTTACTGGATGAATGGGGAACTTGGTGGGACGAAGAACCGGGTACGGTTCCAGGGCATCT
>JAUUNK010000231.1 GCA_030844565.1 Bacteroides ovatus | reverse complement strand
GATTATACCTTGAATGCCCTTTCCTACGGATGTTGGCAGAAATATATTTATCAATATAACGATGCAGACCACATTGTACTGCGAGAGGCAACCGACGGTGAAAACAGAGCGCGTATCACTTCCAGCATCATCACCGGCATCTACATTACAGGAGAAGACTTCAGCGCAGCCGGAGGAAAAGAGGGAAAGGATAAATCACTCAAATACCTGACCAATGCCGCCGTAAATGCCGTGGCAACCGGAGAAGTCTTTCGTCCTGTCGAAGGTAACGGAGAACGCTCCGAGCATATCTTTATCCGGAAAATGCCGGATGGACGTTTCCACTGTGCCGTATTCAACTACTCGGAGGGAGAGCAGAAAACAACTCTTTCCTTAGAAAGAATAGGACTGGATAAAAAACGCACTTACCAGGTAACAGAGTTATGGAGTGGCAACCGGACCGCCGCAAGCGGAAAACTTGAAGTGGCAGTGCCTTCGAAAGACGTGCAACTCTTTGAATTTAAATAAATTAAACCGAATCAATAACACAGTATTTTATCACTATGACCACGTACACCATGAAATTAAAAACATTCTCGCTCTTTTTTCTTTTAAGTTCTTTTGCTCTTTTGCAAGCTGCCACGCCGCTGATTAAAATAGAGACAGAACGTATCAGCCTCATCTACCAGGTGGGCAACAACGGGCGCCTATATCAAAAATACCTGGGCAAGAAGCTTCACTTCGATTCCGATATTCAGCATTTGCCGCAAGGAACCGAAGCCTATCTGACCCACGGCATGGAGGATTACTTTGAACCGGCTATCCACATCCGCCACAACGACCATAACTCTTCGTTGTTGCTGAAATATGCGGAGCATTCCACCCAACCCGCAGGCGACGGCATCAGCGAAACCGTGATTACTCTGAAAGATGACAAATACCCTGTCACGGTAAAGCTGCATTATGTAGCTTACAGCAAAGAGAACATCATCCGCACCTTCACCGAAATCAGCCATCAGGAGAAAAAGCCCGTTATCCTTAGCAAATATGCTTCCTCGATGCTTCACCTGAACCACAGCAAGTATTTCCTGACGGAATTCTCGGGAGACTGGGCGCACGAAGCCAACATCGCCGAAAGAGAGCTTGCTTTCGGTAAGAAAGTTATCGACACGAAATTGGGCACACGTGCCAACATGTTTGTTTCTCCTTTCTTCCAACTCGCCCTCGACGGTCCTTCACAAGAAAACGCAGGCGAAGTGCTGGTGGGAACTCTGGGATGGACTGGCAACTTCCGCTTCACTTTCGAAGTAGACAACAAGAACGAATTGCGCATTATCAGCGGTATCAACCCGTATGCCTCAGAATACAGCCTGCCTGCCAAAGAAGTATTCCGCACCCCGGACTTCTATTTCACTTACAGTTGTGAGGGAAAAGGAGAAGCCAGCCGCAGCTTCCACGACTGGGCACGCAACCACCAGATAAAGAAAGGCGGAGACACCCGCATGACCCTGCTCAATAACTGGGAAGCCACCTATTTCAATTTTAACGAAGAAAAGCTTATCGGACTGATGGACGAGGCTACCAAGCTGGGAGTCGATATGTTCTTGCTGGACGACGGCTGGTTTGCCAACAAATATCCGCGCAGCAGTGACCATCAGGGACTCGGCGACTGGCAAGAGACAGCCGACAAACTCCCCAACGGCATCGGTCGCCTGGTGGAAGAAGCCCAAAAGAAAGGTATCAAGTTCGGACTATGGATTGAACCGGAGATGGTGAATCCCAAAAGCGAACTGTATGAAAAGCACAAAGACTGGGTGATTCATCTGCCCAACCGGGATGAATACTATTTCCGTAACCAGATGGTGCTCGACCTCAGCAACCCGCAGGTGCAGGACCATGTTTTTGGCGTAGTAGACAATCTGATGACCAAATATCCCGGCATCGCCTTCTTTAAATGGGATTGCAACAGTCCCATCACCAATATCTATTCGATGTATCTGAAAGAGAACCAGTCACATTTGTATATTGATTATGTACGGGGACTTTACAAGGTGCTGGACAAGATTAAGGCAAAGTATCCCGATCTCCCCATGATGCTGTGTGCCGGCGGTGGCGGACGCTCGGACTATGAAGCTTTGAAGTACTTCACCGAATTCTGGCCAAGCGACAACACAGACCCTATTGAACGCCTGTTTATCCAATGGGGCTTCTCCCAGATATTCCCCAGCAAAACGTTGTGTGCCCATGTCACTACCTGGAATCGGGGCACCAGCATCAAGTTCCGCACGGACGTAGCAATGATGTGTAAACTGGGATTCGACATCAAGCTGAATGACATGAACGAAAGCGACCGCGTATACTGCAATCAGGCAGTCAAGAACTACAACCGCCTGAAGCCCGTCATCCTCGAGGGCGACCTCTACCGTTTGGTTTCTCCCTACGGAAGCAATCACACTTCTTCCATGTATGTAGGCAAAGACAAGAAATCGGCCGTGGTGTTTGCATTCGACATTCATCCCCGCTATGCCGAAAAGACACTGCCCGTCCGTTTACAAGGACTAGCCCCCAATCAAATGTATCGCATCAGAGAAACCAACCTGATGCCAAGCAACAGTTCTTCCCTGAAAGGAAACGACCGGGTCTTCTCGGGAGAATATTTAATGAATGTGGGAGTGGAGTTATTCACTACGCAGCAGTTGAATAGCCGGATTATCGAGATTACAGCAGAATAAGAACTGAAAAACCTGTTTGCAAAAGCCGTCCTCCTTTTGGAAGGGCGGTTTTTCTACTTTAAAAAAAGCTAATTCTCTTTGCGGTGTCAGAGAAACCATATACATTTGCATCGTTGTTTATGCAATTATTGTCTATTTAAAGAATTAGAACTATTACCTTTATTAAGATGCAAGACGCGATGAAAAAAGTACTGACTTTGACAATCTTACTTGGCCTGGCCTTAAACACAAAAGCACAAGGCATTCTCTCCCTAGATAGTTGCCGTGCATTAGCGCTTGCCAACAACAAGGATTTGCTCATCAGCAATGAAAAAATCAATGCCGCCCACTATCAGCGCAAAGCGGCATTTACCAATTATCTACCCAACTTCTCGGCAAGCGGAGGTTACATGCGAAACCAAAAAGAGTTCTCGCTACTGAGCAACGACCAGAAAGCGGCGCTTTCGGGACTCGGGACCAGCGTAAGCGGACCCTTACAACAGGCGGCACAAACCATCGGACAGTTGCATCCCGAACTAGCTCCCCTACTCGCTTCCTTAGGAACGAGTGTAGTGCCTGCACTGAACGAAGTGGGGAGTTCCCTTGCAGATGCCCTGCGGACGGATACGCGAAACATGTATATCGGAACCGTCGCACTGACCCAACCTCTATACATGGGCGGCAAAATCCGTGCTTACAACAAAATCACCAAATATGCCGAGGAACTGGCACGCCAGCAACACCACTCGGGCATGCAGGAAGTCATCCTCAGCACCGACCAGGCATATTGGCAAGTCATTTCGCTGATCAATAAAAAGAAACTGGCGGAAGGATACCTGAAGCTCTTACAACAATTGGACAGCGATGTCGAAAAGATGATTACCCAAGGAGTGGCTACCAAAGCAGACGGACTATCCGTACGCGTGAAAGTAAACGAAGCTGAAATGACACTCACCAAAGTGGAAGACGGACTGAGCCTTGCCAAAATGTTACTCTGCCAACTTTGCGGTCTCCGGCTCGACAGCCCCATCACCCTGGCGGATGAAAGCATGGAAAACATCCCCTTGCTGCAACCGGAAAGCCATTTCGACATGTCTACCGCCTACGCCAACCGACCGGAGTTAAAAAGCCTCGAACTGGCTACAAAGATTTACAAACAAAAGGTTAACGTAGTGCGCTCGGAGTATTTGCCTTCCGTCGCCTTGATGGGTAATTACATAGCTACCAACCCTTCAGTATTCAACAGTTTTGAAAAGAAATTCAAAGGCATGTGGAACGTCGGAGTCATGGTGCAAGTTCCGCTCTGGCACTGGGGAGAGGGCATCTACAAAGTGAAAGCCGCTAAAGCCGAAGCCCGCATCACCCAATACCAACTGCAAGATGCACGGGAAAAGATTGAACTGCAAGTCAACCAATCGGCTTTCAAAGTGAACGAAGCTATGAAAAAACTGGTGATGGCAGACAAAAACATGGAAAAAGCAAACGAAAACCTCCGCTATGCCACCCTTGGCTTTAAAGAAGGAGTCATCGCCACCAGCAATGTTCTCGAAGCTCAAACTGCATGGCTCTCTGCCCAATCGGAGAAAATCGATGCGCAGATAGACGTCAAGCTAACCGAGATCTACCTCCAGAAGTCTCTCGGTACACTAAAATAGTCTCACAAAAATCATAATTCAAAATTCATAATTAACACCCATGTCAACTACAAAATCACAAAACAGCAATATGCTGCTCGCCTTCCTCACTCTTCTGGGAGTGATTGCCATTGTTGCAATTGTTGGTTTCTTTATGCTGCGCAAAGGACCGGAAATCATTCAGGGACAAGCGGAAGTAACAGAATACCGTGTGTCGAGCAAAGTTCCGGGACGAATACTGGAATTTCGCGTGAAAGAAGGACAGAAGGTAAATGCAGGAGATACACTTGCCATCCTCGAAGCACCCGACATTGAGGCGAAGATGGAACAAGCACGTGCAGCAGAAGCCGCTGCGCAAGCACAGAATGAAAAAGCCATTAAAGGAGCCCGCCGGGAACAAATACAAACAGCGTATGAAATGTGGCAAAAAGCCCGCGCAGCCGTAGTCATCGCCGAAAAATCATATAAACGGGTAAAGAACCTGACGGAACAAGGAGTGATGCCAGCCCAAAAGCTGGATGAAGTGACGGCACAACGCGATGCAGCCATCGCTACCGAGAAAGCCGCCAACGCACAATATATGATGGCAAAGAACGGAGCCGAACGGGAAGACAAAATGGCCGCCGAGGCCTTGGTGAACCGGGCAAAAGGCGCTGTAGCCGAAGTAGAGTCTTACTTGAAAGAAACCTACCTCATAGCTCCCGCCAGCGGAGAAGTATCCGAGATATTTCCTAAAGTGGGCGAGCTGGTGGGCACAGGCGCTCCCATTATGAACATTGCCGAACTGGATGATATGTGGGTGACCTTCAACGTACGAGAAGACCTGCTGAAAGACCTCACCATGGGAGCCGAATTCGAAGCCATCGTCCCGGCACTGGACAACCGTTCTATCAGGCTCAAAGTATATTACCTGAAAGATCTCGGTACCTATGCCGCCTGGAAGGCAACCAAAACCACGGGGCAGTTCGACCTGAAAACGTTTGAAGTGAAAGCTTCGCCGCTCGAGAAGATTGAGAACCTTCGTCCGGGTATGTCTGTGATTATCGACAAATAATCCTTCATTAGCTATGACAAGAAAGAGAGAAAAGAAACATATAGCTTTGTGGCTGGTCATGCTCAGAGAATGCCGTCGTCTGGTATCGCGTCCGCTCTACCTGTTCTGCATGGTTATCGCCCCCTTGTTCTGCTATGTCTTTTTCACAACCCTGATGGATTCGGGGTTACCCGAGAACTTGCCGGCGGGAGTGGTGGACATGGACAACACATCTACCTCCCGAAACATAGTGCGCAATCTCGACGCCTTCACCCAGACAGGAGTGGTGGCACACTATAGCAACGTGACGGACGCACGAATCGCCGTGCAGGAAGGCAAAATCTACGGTTTCTTCTACATCCCCAAAGGATTGTCCGCCGAAGCACAGAGCCAACGCCAGCCCAAAATCTCTTTCTATACCAACTACTCTTACCTGATAGCAGGTTCTCTTCTCTTCCGGGATATGAAGATGATGGGCGAACTCACTGCAGGAGCTGCCGCACGCCAAAGCCTCTATGCCAAAGGCGCGACCGAAGACCAGGCTATGGCATTTCTTCAGCCCATCGTTATAGACACCCATCCCCTGAACAACCCGTGGCTCAACTATTCGGTCTACCTCTGTAACACCCTCGTACCGGGCGTATTGATGTTGCTCATCTTTATGGTCACCGTCTATGCCATCGGTGTAGAGATAAAAGACGGAACCGCCCGCCAATGGTTGCGCATGAGCAACAATTCCATCTATATTGCTCTCGCGGGAAAACTGTTGCCCCACACGGTGATTTTCTTCCTGATGGGTATTCTCTATAATGTATATCTGTATGGTTTCCTGCACTTTCCGTGCAATAGCGGTATACTGCCTATGTTGTTAGCAACACTATGTCTGGTGCTCGCCTCCCAATGTTGCGGCATTGTGATGATAGGAACTTTCCCCACTTTGCGACTCGGACTGAGCTTTGCTTCCCTCTGGGGAGTCATCTCTTTCTCCATCTCGGGTTTCTCTTTTCCGGTGATGGCGATGGACCCGGTGTTGCAGGCATTGAGCAATCTGTTTCCTTTACGACACTATTTCCTGATATACGTAGACCAGGCACTCAACGGATACAGCATGGCTTATTCCTGGTATAATTACATGGCGTTGCTAATATTCATGTTGCTTCCCTTCCTGGTGGTACGCCATCTAAAGGATGCATTAATCTACTATAAATACATACCCTAATGAAAGATATAAAATTAAAAGATAAAATAGCACAAGGCATCAACGACCTATTTTATATCTGGAAACGGGAGTTTCAAACTACTTTTCGCGACCAGGGAGTATTGATATTTTTCATCCTTGTGCCCTTGGGCTATCCATTACTCTATAGTTTCATCTATAACAATGAGGTAGTGCGCGAAGTGCCTGCCGTGGTAGTAGACGATTCTCACTCCTCCTTGAGCCGCGAATATCTGCGCAAGGTGGACGCCACACCCGACATCCAAATCGTCTCTTACTGCGCCGACATGGAAGAAGCGAAACAAATGTTGAAAAACAGGCTTGCCTATGGCATCATCTATATCCCCGAAGACTTCAGTACCGACCTTGCCCAGGGAAAGCAGACGCAAGTAAGCATCTACTGTGACATGAGCGGCTTGCTCTACTATAAATCCATGCTGATTGCCAATACCAACGTCTCCTTAGATATGAATAAAGATATTAAACTGGCACGCACAGGGAACACCACCAACCGTCAGGATGAGATAACCGCCTACCCCATTGAATATGAGGACATCTCCATCTATAACCCAACCAACGGATTTGCTGCGTTTTTGATACCTGCTGTGCTGGTATTGATTATTCAACAGACCTTATTACTGGGCATCGGGCTTGCCGCCGGAACGGCGCGCGAACAGAACCGATTCAAGGATTTAGTTCCTATCAACCGCCACTATAATGGTACGCTACGCATCGTATTGGGAAAAGCACTAAGTTACTTCCTCGTCTACATCCTGGTATGTACGTATGTACTCTGTGTGGTGCCGCGCATGTTCAGCCTCAATCAAATAGGTCAGGCCGGTTCGTTGATACTCTTCCTTCTGCCCTATCTGGCAGCTTGCATCTTCTTTGCCATGACAGCTTCCATCACCATACGTAACCGTGAAACTTGCATGCTCCTGTTTGTTTTCACCTCCGTTCCCCTATTATTCATATCAGGAATCTCCTGGCCGGGGGCAGCTATCCCTCCTTTCTGGAGATATGTATCGTATATCTTCCCCTCTACCTTTGGAATCAACGGTTTTGTAAGAATCAACAACATGGGAGCTACGCTAAGTGAGGTTTCTTTCGAATACAAAGCCTTGTGGCTACAAACCGGTTTCTATTTCCTGACCACCTGCTTCGTCTATCGCTGGCAAATCCTGACGAGCCGTAAACATGTGATTGAGCAATATCGAAAAATGAAAACTAAAAAGACAAAATGAAAAGACTTGCAGGGCTACAACAAGAATTAGAAAATAACCCGCTCCAGCTAAGTCTCCACAAAGAATGGAAATCCCTTCCACTTACTATCAATGCCTGAAAGATTTTCCTTCTCTGACTATGAAAGAAAAATTGCTGAAAACAGCGAAGAAATAAAAGCCGCAACAAGGAAATCTATCTACTCAACATCAACTGAGGGGACGATGAAGTCAAGGATGGACACCCGACACTTCGGGTGTGATGAGAGCAGATAGATTTCCTAATGTCTTGTTAGTGTGTGATGCATAACATAAAATACGGAGTTCTATGCTTTCGTGCATACCCTTAAGGTTACTTACCAAGTAACACACCGCACCGTATGATCAGAACCAGGAAAAGTGTTTC
>JAUUNK010000230.1 GCA_030844565.1 Bacteroides ovatus | reverse complement strand
AAGATACAGATCGCCCGCAGTTATCCGGCAGATAGAAAAGATATCACTTGCAATATTATCATAGTGCTTTACAGCGTATGTCCTCAAATCAATACGCTTCAATCCTTTTGCAAAATTCCCAACCCACAGATAATCTCCGTCCAAATACAATCCGTGAACATTATGATAAATATCCGGATGAATGAACGGTTCGATTTTTCCAGTACTAGGATAATAATGGAAAAGCCCCTTATCTTCTGTACCTATCCAGAGTGTGCCGTCATGGGCGGCACAAAACTCCCGCACCCTTTTTCCCATTTTGTTTGATTCTTTCTGGGGATAGACTTTATCAAAGTAGGTATATTGCCGGGGGTAATAATTCACACCCCCAAAATAAGTCCCTATCCACATTCCGCCTTCACGGTCTTTGAGAATCGAATAGATGGCATTGTCAGAGATTGAATAGGGATCACCGTTGACGTTCTGCAAGTGGATGATTTTTGCCGTGTGCAGATTATAGATATAAAGTCCCGATTCGGTTCCTATCCATAATTCGTCATCTGAATAAAATGCAAGTTCCCTGATATAAATATCACCTCCCAATTCATCCTTGGAAAGAAGGGTACGGATAGTCTTATTAGTTAGGTTCACTTCTTTCAGTCCGAATACAGTTCCCACATACATGCAATTATAGGGTCCGGGGAGCAATTTATAGATGTATTCATCTCTGAAAGACACTTTTGAATCTTCTGGAAAAATCGGAGTTAAAGTTTTAAGCTTGTCTTTTGAATAATACAGATTTCCATCACGTATGTCCAACCAGCAGACATCGTCCGAATCAAAATAGAGTTGGCCGGAAGTTTTAAGGTTCAGAGTACCGGACCCGTCCGACTGATAATTAACCAACTGGCTATCCTGGGGATTGTAATAGAAGATTCCCCGCGTCTGAGTTACAACCCAGATACCTCCTTTCTGGTCCCCAGTTATCAGATTGACCGTACAGTCTATATCTATGTTTGGATTACTTATCAGAGTAAAATGCCTGACCTTTTCCATTTGTGGGCAATAGACATATAGGCCTACGTCTGTCCCAATCCATATTTGCCCAAGATTGTCTTCATACAAAGAAGTGATGAAATTATTGCCCAAGGTTCCGGATTCTTTCATGAAAGTCCGAAAAGAGATACCATCATACCGGTCAAGACCATCCTTCGTCCCAAACCACATAAATCCTTGTTTATCCTGAAGGATGGCATGGACCGTATTCTGGGATAATCCATTATTGATATCAAGTGAACGGAATGCATATTGTCCTTCATTCAGAACGGCAAGGGAATAAAGAGGCATCAAAGAAAGAAGTATTAATATAACTAAAATACGTAGTCTCTGCATTGTCTTAATTGTTAGTTTCATTAATTAACATACAACAGGATATAAGAATATCCTGAAAAGTGGATATCAGAGCTATTTCAACAGTATATTCTCAGTACGTCCCGGTGTCAGCAATTCCCAAAGGGATGCTACCGTCCAACCGGGAGCAAACATGTCATTATAATATCCTTTTCCATTCCTTCCATAATCCCAGTTGGTGTGCTGGATCACTTCCGGATAATAACCAACTTTTATCACTCCACACATATGTCCTTTATAAGGAAGTAACTGGCACATGGAAGTAGAAATGACTTCAGCAAAATCAGAGAAACGAGGTTCATTATACTCTTTGGAAAGCCAACGGAGCACATCGGCAAATTCAAAAATAAATACATCAATATGATTATTCTCCACCGAGACATTTCCCCAGCCGCGAGTTTTCAGACCGATATCACCCAACATCTGCCCGGGAGCAAACGGAACGTCCCAGACGTAATACCAGGACAAGGCAAAATAAGCCGCTTTTCGTGTCAGAGAGGCATAGTGGTTATGTTCCGTACCATTTGTTATCAATGATAAATAGTAAGTTGCCGTAGCGGTATAGAGGGAAGCTTCCTTATCCTCACAGTTTGCATCCAGCGTAGAGGAGAAATAGTCAGCCTTTGATATAAGCTCTTTTTCCAGATATTCCGCAGTACGCCGGGCAGCGGACAGATAGCGTTTGTCCTTAAAATATTTATATCCCATAACCAGAGGTAATGTAGCGGATGGAGTACTTCCTCCACTTCCGTCAACAACTGTAAAGTCATCATGGAATTTACGTGGAAAACTTCCATCTGGATTTTGCAGTTGCAAGAACATATCGAGCATTTTCTTTAAGCGTTGTTCCCAATCAGGATGGTGACGTTTATACTTCTGTTCATAATTCAGATAATGAAACATGGCATAAATTCCTTCCGACTGACGACGTATGCTATGCACTGGGCGTTCTTCTTTCACATCACTATCATTTTCCAGATTTACCCATTCACGCAAATAACCGGTTTCCGTAAAGCCATTTTCTAAGTAACTATCAAATATCTTTTTACTGCTAGCTGCAAGGTCATCACGTCCATTCTCATTGCCAAACTCCCATGCATTGAAAGCGTTTAGAAGTACGCGACCGACAAAACCTATCTCTGCTACATTCATGTTGGCACAGGCTGCCACTTTCATTTCAGGGCTGGAGTAATAGGCAAGAGCTTTGTCCCCAACAAAACTTTCCACAAAATAATTGCTCAGCACTCCTTTTATCTCTTCTGGAGAAAAAGGTATTTTCACAGGTTGGGGACGGTATGTATCATAACAATATTCCCAAGTATGGCAAATAAAATCTGAGTAGTCTGTAGCCTGCCCCTCGATAAATTCCCAGGTCAGGAGTACTGTTTCTCCTTTTTTTAGATATTGGAAAGATGTAACCTCCGGAGCCAGCGTCAACTTACGAATATAGGTTTTAGGAGCTTCTCGGTAAGGAAATCCAAAAGATAGTGTTGATGTTCCGTCATGGCTCTCAAAGCCGGTGAACCCTAGGGACGTTTTGCCCGAGAGGATGATTTCGCCTGTTTGGTGGGTAGCAAGGGCATCCCATTGAAAATCGTCCTTGCGTGCCACAGTCATATAACGTCCATCTTTCTGATTGAAGATACCGGTAAGGGGTGAGCTCAGACGATCCTCACGTACCAGCCAACTCTCTGATATATGAAATGAAGGAGCACCTTTAGGAGAACGTAAATTGCGACTATACCAGAATCCTGGTAGATAAAACATACAGTCATTATGTCGGAAGCCTGTTTTCAACTGTTGTTGATAATTAAAGTACACGTCTTCCAATGCCGTAATACTTACTACCATTACACATTTAACATTGTCACGTTCTATTCTCTCTGTAATGATTAATGGTATTTTTTCTTCAGACTCTAACAGATAGATTCCCTTATCATCAACGGCTCCTTGAAAAGCAAGGGAATAGTTTCGTGATTGATTACCGGGAACCTTCAAGGAGACTTGTGCAGATATTCTTTTATATATATCATTAACAGTCCTAGCATCAATAGTAATAGTACAGATCATCAGGCAACAAAGCATACATCTTAATTTTGTCATATAAATCAGATAATTTAGTTTATTAATATTCTTTTAATTTGCGTTCCAAAATTAGGATATTACGTATACAAAGAATGTGATTTTTTGAGCAATTATTATAAGATTTCAGTAGAATTCATAAGAAACAGCCCATTAAGTATTTATTTTTTAATCCTCTATTAAGATCCCATTACAATATACACTTATATTTTTATTGGGATATTTAATACTACAAATGTAAATGTGTCAGAATGCGGGCACAACCTCAGGTCCCTAGCCTTTGTATTGACGAGACTTCTTTAAGCTGCGGAGAATTATATACTGTTGTCACTAATCGTGCGGGACGTGGTGGCAGAGGTACACTTGTGACCATGATACGTGGCACGAAGTCTGAAGACGTCATAAAGGTGCTTGAAATGATTCATGTCTCCAAGCGCAAGACAGCCAAAGAGGTCACTTTAGATCTTTTGCCGACCATGATGCGGATCGTCTGAACGGCTTTTCCCAATGCCACTATGACAGGTTATCGGTTTCATGTACCTTAATTCCGCAATACTATTGTAAATTAAATCTTTTAAGTAGAGGTTGTGTCAAAACGCTGACACACCTCTTTTAAATGCTATTTAATGCGAAATTACAAAAATACGCATTTAGATGGAGGCAAACTGTTTGCGCCATTGGCTAGGTGACATGCCCGTTTTTTGTTTGAATATACGATAAATCCATGTGTGGGATGAGAAACCGCACTCTGTGGAAATAGCGTCAATGCTATATTCGGGGTTGGCTTTCATCATGCGAACAGCCTCATTAAAACGAATGTCGCTAAGCCAGGTTCTAAAATTGGTGTATTCTGACTGATTGAAGTATTCTGTCAGTTCGTTTTTCTTGTATCCCAACTTGGTAGCTAGCGAATAGATGTTAACTTCATAGTCCTTATAAAATCCCTCTTCACACCATTCTTGAGGGCTAATTCTATTTCCATCTTTCTATTAGCTGTCAAGATATTTGTGCCATGAGTGTTCTTGCCGTCTTTCATGTCTTCTGCTTCCGTGACTTTTGCTTCTGCGTCATTTTCCTCAGGAATGACTTCTTTGGGTGTGATGTAATAGCCCATAGCAATGAAAGTGTGGACGAAAAAGATGACAGAGAGTAATATCAAGGGACCTATTATATATAATAAGGTATTGAAGAGGATTGCTACAGGAAGGAGTCCAGCAGCAAAGTATAGCAAAATGATGCTGGCTTGCGAATAGCGCACGTATGGAATCAAGTCGATTCCGAAATTCTCCATGAGCTTCTGCTTTCGGGCTTTTGTTTCTTTGCGAATGATAAGAATAAAATATGCCATGCTAGCCACAAAAAGACCGAGCATCACATAGAGCATATTGCCAATGTGTAAACTTTGACTTTTGAACATGCCAATGACGAAAACTATGGCGATGAGTATGTATGCCATCATACCACGTAAACAATACCGTCGCACTTTGTTGCCTGTGCTCTCTATGTTGATTATGGAGAGAGTGATGGCAAATGCCACTGGAGTATAGAACAATATGTTGAATGCTGCGCCCACATCGGTACCTTGTGCACGGAGTCCATGAATCATCTGTAAGAGGTAGTGGACGGAGAAGAATAGCATGGATGCAACGAGAATCCATCTTGATATTTCGTAGCGCCACACCTTCCATCTCACCTGCAAACTTGCCATGGCTAATTGCAATGCTAGCATGGCTGTAATGACGCAACATACAAGTTGTAATATGAATAACGATTTCATAGTATTGTTATTACCTTAATTCCGCAACACTATAAATTTTAACTTTTATAATATCCTGAACAACAAAAAGTTCTTGGACAAGCCAAGCGGCAAAGCCGAGCGGCTCAGGATTTTGTCATGTCAAAGGATTCACTTAACTTAGTGTTGCAAAAATAGTCAAACAAAACCTCATCAAGCATGGTAAAAGTACAAATAAAATCCGAGAAACTCACATCTTTTGGTGGTATATTTCCAATTATGGAGAAATTCGACAGGATGTTGTCTTGTACAATAGACTCTACTTTAGGTTTGCGTAGCAAAGTGTATGGCTATCAATATAGCGAGATAATACGTTCTCTGATGTGCGTATATTTCTGTGGAGGGTCATGTGTCGAAGACGTGACCTCACACCTTATGGAAGCACTTTGCTTGCATCCACCCCTCCGTACATGCAGCGCAGACACAATACTTAGGGCCATTCGTGAATTGACCACACCGAATCTGACCTACAGGTCTGATTCGGGCAAAAGCTACGACTTCAACGTGGCTTCCGACCTTAACAATCTGCTTGTCAATGCATTGCTGGCAACTGGACAGTTGCTGCCAGACAATGAATATGACTTTGATTTTGACCACCAGTTCATTGAGACGGAGAAATTTGACGCAAAAATAACCTACAAGAAGTTTACCGGTTACAGTCCAGGAATAGCAACGGTCGGCGATGTCATCGTCGGGATAGAGAACCGCGACGGCAATACCAATGTCCGTTTCCATCAGGAAGACACTCTAAAACGTATTTTTGAGCGTTTGGAGAATGCCAGAATACATATAAACCGTGCGAGGATGGATTGTGGCTCATGCTCTGAGGCTATGGTGGAAATGGTGGAGAAGCACAGTCGGCATTTTTATATCCGCGCAAACAGGTGTGTATCGTTGTATGACGATATCTTTGCCTTGCGCGGATGGAAGACCGAATACATAAACGGTCACGAGTTTGAGATATGCTCCATCATTGCAGAGAAATGGGTCGGCAAAGCGTACCGCCTTGTCATACAGCGGCAAAGAAGCATCAACAAGGAACTCGACCTGTGGGAAGGGGAATATACATACAGATGCATACTGACAAATGACTATACTTCGACAGACCGTGACATCGTGGAGTATTACAACAAGCGTGGCGGTGCTGAGCGTGTATTGGACGACATGAACAACGGCTTTGGCTGGAAACGGCTGCCAAAATCGTTCATGGCGGAAAACACGGTGTTCCTGCTTCTGACCGCTTTAATACGAAACTTTTACAGACACCTCATATCTGACGCAAACATGAAGAGCTTTGGACTTAAACGCACAAGCAGAATCAAAACTTTTGTATTCAAGTATGTTTCTGTCCCTGCAAAATGGATTAAGACTGCAAGACAGCACATACTGAACATATACACAAGCAATGATGCATACATGATGGCCTTCAAATTTGATTTTGGGTAGCCTCAAATCTTCGTGGCCTTTTGCGTATTGCCTCAAGTCGCATCATGGGGTAAGGGGATTTTGTCTCTTGCGACTGCACCATTAGGGTTCTTTACGAAAACGAGTCGTTTTAGAGAGGTATCTGCAACCCCAGATATCAAAAATATTACAGGTTGCGGATTTTAGGATGTACAAAAGCTCTTTTATGAGGCAATTGATGAACTCAGGATTACTTATCGCTGAAGGGCACGGGATTTGGAGAGCGGAGAGCGATGAAATTCAGTGGCGCAGAGAGTAAAATAATAAAAAAGTTGGATTTTTATTGACGCGAATCAATTCTTTTAGTATTTTTGCCTTGTCTTTTACCAAAAAAGATTAATAACAGTAAGCGTTAGGCATTATCCATGTTTAGGAAATCCCCAATTTCAAGACAACAATTGGATAATACATCAGGTGTCCCTATGCACTATTATATCTTGTTAGCATATATAGGCGTGGGGCTTTGTGTATTATATGTTGTTGAGTATGGGGATACTTCTGAACGGTAATACCAAAGTTCCCACGCTTAACTTTATATAAACACAACTTCAGGGAACAGAGTTGTCATATAATCGCATTATGAAAGCAATTTGTTTCAAAACCGGACAGGTCCTGCCTTCCGTTTTCATTCCTCTGTCTGTTACTGTCTTTAGTGGAATTCTCTGCCTTTTTGTTTCCATTCCTGCCCCTTTTCGGGACTTGCGGCTATTATTACACAAATTACATGCCAAACAGTTTCTCTGAATCCATTTATGGCATTCAATAATCCCCCTGGACATACAGAAGAGGAACTTTGGCAACAAATACTCTCCCTGTCAAGGGAATTGCAGGAATGCAGGGCCTGCCTGCACTATCATAATACGCTGGATTACATATACGACAAGATCAACATGATAGAGAAAGAACTGGATATCTTGTTGAGAATGTTGTAGGGATCTTGTGACAAAAAGGCATGATAATTATACATTTTTATGACTATTTGTCTCGCAAGCATTAAAATTCATTTTACAACTCCATAAGAGTCCGATTTACAGATGCTATCACATAAATTCATGATTATTGCAGGATATGAATTACGATTTATTTTGTCTAATTTCAAATATCAGAACAGCCATGGATAAACGAATTGAATATGCGATGAACACATTGATCAATACAGAAATCTGGTCAACTAACCTGTACCTGTCATTGCAGGTCTATTTTGAGGGGCAGCAACTTCCGATATTGGCCTCATGGCTAAGTGCACAGGCACAGGACAATATGGGCAAGGTCTATCAGATGATGAACCGCATCTATCATGAAGGAGGTGCTGTAACCATCCATGAAATCAGGCGCGACATCCGGCAATGGCCGACACCGCTGGCTGCCTTGAACACCCTGCTTGAACATGAACAATATATATCCCGTCAGATATCCGAACTTCACGTACTATGCCAGAATACGGATTCATCCATCCATTCTTTCATCAAGGGGCTGTACACAAAACGGATATATGTAAGTACGGCGTTTATGGAATTGTTGCGTA
>JAUUNK010000229.1 GCA_030844565.1 Bacteroides ovatus | reverse complement strand
TAGAAAGGAAGCTGAGTCGGTGGGAATCTGTAAAGATGGAGCTTGGAGGCTGGGCATTCGGTATCATAATTACATTTGTTCTGATCATCATTGGCTGGTTAGTGTATCGAATAAGAAGAAAATAACTACTTTTAAATTCATAATAAAAACTTTGGGTGCCTCGGCTTGGGAAAGTTGAGGCTTTTATATTGCACTTATCTTCTCATAATTTGTCCTACGTAAAATATGTATTCATAGTTTAAATTAACTTATTTATACTATTCAAAAAGTATTATTCTTGGAGATATGAGTAAGTTTGTGCAACTTTTAAATTAAACGTTATGGCTAAGAAAATTGGGTATATTGAGAAAGATGGAGTAATATTTGTGTCTGTTAAAGACGTATTTGAATATCTATATGAAGTAGAGGCAATTATTACGGAAAAACAGATGTGTACATCTCGATGGGATTTTGAGAAGAATATCCTTAAGCGTTTATATGATTGTCATAAGAGCGGTGAACGGACAGATGCTGATATTCCTTGGATAATGGATAGAGAGTTTTATTGTCATTGGTTACGTTTTGAATATACTGACTTTACAAAGGTTATTAAGAACTTGCGAAATGAAAGAGAAGTTAAGAAATTAGCAATGCTAATTGATTTTCACGACTTTACACGTAGTAAGTTATTTGTGAAGCGTAAATTTGCATTAAAATGATGATTGAATAAAAAAAGCGAAGAAGAGGTAGCCGAATAAGCTACCTCTTTAATTATACAGTGTCTTTTCCCATTCATCCAATATTACCATGTCCTATCGAGGTAACTCCGGTGTTACATAGGTCACAGACTTGCCATATACCGAGAAACTTTTTCCAGAAAACTCATGGATAGCTTCCTCTTCTCCTTTTTGCAGGCAGATGTTCATGAAAATGTGCATTTCGTCCCAATTGGTAGGTCCGACGAATAGAGATTCGATGAGCTTACCCTTAATAGGAGTACCAACGACCATATTCTTTATGCGCTTTAGTAAGGCGACTGCTTCTTCAAATGTCATATCTCTCATTTTAAAGCAAAGATATGAAAAAAGGAATCAGAATCCTTTCATCAGCATAATATCTGCCCTCATTTCTATGTAGTCTTGGTACTTCTCCGGGTTATTCACATAGTCAATCACCCTGTTGATTGCTATTTCCACTTGTTTCTGCTTAACTTTCGTATAATATCTTATTATATTTATATTAGTCACAAAAACGTCACTGTTCTATTTGTTGATTCCTAACATTTTGATTTTTAATATATTATAATAATTATATTTAATTTCCCAAGCTAAGGGTCACGAGTCTCTGGGGGTCAACCTAAAAATCTAAAGATTTTCTATCTTAAGCATACAGCATAATGTAACAATCTTTTGAATGGAGAGGTTTGATTCTGTAAGTTTTAGTCCGGAGAATCTGGAATATAATGTTCTGCAGGCGGATTATGTGAAGAAACTTGCGGCTTCCAAACAGACCACTCCGGCACGGATAGTTCAGGGTTGGCCGTTGGCGCAGAAACCGTGGATTGTGCCTATTCCCGGTACGAAGCGGATTAAACGTGTGGAGGAGAATATTGGAGGTGCGGACGTGATGTTTACAGAAACGGAATTGGAAGAAATCCGCCTTAAACTGGATAATATTCTGATAATAGGGCCCCGTTATCCGAAGGAGCAGGAAGCAATGACAGGATTGTAAAAAGGTTGTATGTTGATTTAGAAGGATGGGGGTACAGACTTGAATCTTCCCGAACAGTTGGGTCTGCGAAGTCAAAGGGAACCATTCATGCGTAGTTCGGTTGGCTGGCACGAATCCAGTTTTCGCCTGGGAATCTTTAAAGATGGAGCTTGGAGATTGGGCTTTCGGGGCTGTTATTGTTGCTCTAGGTGTAGCCGTGTGGTTGTCGTATAAAAAACGAAAGAGATAATTTGTTCAATTTAAGAACGGCAAAAGGGTGCTTTAATGGCATCTTCTCCTTCTTACCAAATTCCCTTTGCAAGCTGATTTACGTCGTTAGTTAAATAAAATCCATCATTCAAAAAGTGAATTTTCATTTGATATCTTATTACCATAACTTTGTATCGTAAGCTTACAGAGATAATTCAATTATAGGCGGATTCCGAAAAGCCTTTGAGAGAGTAGGAAAAAATATAAAAAATATGGCTATACAAACTTGGTTTACTCAACCCGCACATAACGCATTTTCTTCATTCTATATGTATGATACAGTTACTGAGGATTTTGTTCGCATCAGATTGGAATTGAATCGTGCATCGCACGGACATGACAATGGAGATACGAAAATTATCAAAAGAAGCAATCGTAAAGTAGCATTTAGTGCCAATTTGGATTCGCGTGCTTTTTTAGATGCTAACCATATAATTAACATCTTGGGGGTTCCTGTACTTTATACTTACCCTCCTATAGCGGGGCAACGTGTATATGATTGCTCAGTTGGTGGTCCGATCCATTTTGGGAATTTTGTCACATTCACACCAAATCTGCCTGTAGGAATTGATACTATGATACTTCATACAATAGCAAGACATTATATAACAGGAAATGATGTAACTGTAAACTTGACACCCTCCAATGGCAATGGATTAGTGGCAGCGTTAAATGCTGAACACAATAATGCTGTTTAGCGGCATTGATAAGGGTGGGTATGGATTATATACGTTATAGGGCAGCTGAATAAGCTGCCTTTCCCTAATTTAGCTTGAGTGTAATATCTTATTATACTTTATAGTAGTCACCAAAACGTCATTATGTTTTTTATTGCTTTATAGTATTCTGATTTTGAGTATATTATAATATTTGTGTTTAATTTGTCAAACAAAGGAATACAAATCCAACCTCCCTGTTGCCTCCCTCCTTAAAAGTAAAAAACTTTTTTCCACAAGTAAGTGCCTTTTGTATATCTATCTAGCCCCTCCCCTAAAATAATAAAGAAGTATAAGCGCATTTCGGTCTAATTTTAGTATTTTTGCACCCTGTTTTGGCAAACGTGGAAATTTTAAATTAAAATATAATGGCAAAAGAACTGAAAGACCTGACCAAACGCAGCGAAAACTACTCGCAATGGTATAATGATTTGGTAGTCAAAGCCGACTTGGCAGAACAATCGGCTGTACGCGGCTGTATGGTGATTAAGCCTTACGGATACGCTATCTGGGAAAAAATGCAGCGTCAATTGGACGATATGTTTAAAGAGACGGGACATGTCAATGCTTATTTCCCCTTGTTAATCCCGAAATCTTTTTTGAGCCGCGAAGCGGAACATGTGGAAGGATTTGCTAAAGAATGTGCCGTAGTGACACACTACCGTCTTAAAAATGCCGAAGACGGTTCGGGAGTAGTGGTAGACCCGGCTGCTAAGCTGGAAGAAGAGTTGATTATCCGCCCCACTTCCGAAACAATTATCTGGAACACTTATAAAAACTGGATACAGTCCTATCGTGACTTGCCTATCCTTTGTAATCAGTGGGCAAATGTTTTCCGTTGGGAAATGCGTACACGTCTTTTCTTGCGTACGGCTGAATTCTTGTGGCAAGAAGGTCATACGGCTCATGCCACTCGTGAAGAGGCAGAAGAGGAAGCTAAGAAGATGTTGAATGTATATGCCGACTTTGCCGAAAAATACATGGCTGTCCCGGTAGTAAAAGGTGTGAAATCTGCTAACGAGCGTTTTGCCGGAGCGTTGGATACCTATACTATCGAGGCGATGATGCAAGATGGTAAAGCTTTGCAGAGTGGTACTTCCCACTTTCTGGGACAGAACTTTGCAAAAGCGTTCGATGTGCAGTTTGTCAATAAAGAAAATCAATTGGAATATGTGTGGGCTACTTCCTGGGGAGTATCCACTCGCTTGATGGGTGCATTGATTATGACCCATTCCGACGACAACGGTCTGGTACTTCCTCCTCACCTGGCTCCTATACAAGTGGTGATTATTCCTATTTATAAGAATGACGAACAGTTGAAACTCATTGATGCCAAAGTGGAAGGTATCGTTGCTAAACTGAAAGCATTAGGCATTTCCGTTAAGTATGACAATGCCGACAACAAGCGCCCGGGCTTCAAATTTGCCGATTATGAATTGAAGGGAGTTCCTGTGCGCTTGGTAATGGGTGGACGCGATCTGGAAAACAATACAGTGGAAATAATGCGTCGCGATACGCTTGAAAAAGAAACTGTTACGTGCGATGGTATCGAGACTTACGTTCAAAACTTGCTGGAAGAGATACAGGAAAATATCTACAAGAAAGCCCGCACTTATCGCGACTCACGTATCACTACCGTAGATACATACGAAGAATTTAAAGAGAAAATCGAAGAAGGTGGCTTCATTCTGGCTCATTGGGACGGCACGACCGAAACCGAAGAAAAGATTAAAGAAGAAACGAAAGCTACTATCCGTTGTATTCCTTTCGATTCGTTTGTAGAGGGAGATAAGGAACCGGGAAAATGTATGGTGACCGGGAAACCGTCTGCTTGCCGGGTAATCTTTGCACGTTCTTATTAAAAGAAGGAGTTAAAGGAAATATAGAGGAGATAGAGGAGTGGATTAGCTCTCTATCTCCTTTTTCTTTATCCCCTTTTTCTTCCCATTTCAGTTTTATTTCAGAAATATCCTTTTTCTTTGCAGAGTAAACCCATAACGACGCACGGCATTATGAAAATCTTGATAGTAGAAGACGAACCGTCATTGAGGGAGCTTATCCAGCGTTCTCTTGAGAAAGAACGGTATGTGGTGGAAACCGCGGCTGACTTCATTTCCGGCCTGCGAAAAATAGAAGATTATGATTACGACTGCATCTTGCTCGACATCATGCTCCCGGACGGAAACGGTCTCGACTTGCTTGGGCGATTGAAAGCTCTGGGCAAACGCGAAAACGTTATCATTCTTTCCGCCAAAGATTCTTTGGAAGACAAAGTGCTGGGACTGGAGTTGGGAGCCGATGACTACTTGCCCAAACCTTTCCATCTTGCCGAGCTGAACGCCCGTATCCGAAGCGTAATCCGGCGCCACCAGCACGACGGAATGATCGATATTCGCCAAGGGAACGTCCGGATAGAACCGGATAAGTATAGGGTTTATGTGAATGACCGGGAATTAGAGCTGAACCGCAAAGAATATGACATCCTGCTCTATTTTATTAACCGTCCCGGTAGGTTGGTCAATAAGAATACGTTAGCCGAGTCGGTATGGGGAGACCACATCGACCAGGTGGACAATTTCGATTTCATCTACGCCCAGATAAAGAACCTGCGCAAAAAACTGAAAGATGCCGGAGCCACGATTGAAATCAAGGCTGTGTATGGATTCGGTTATAAAATGATTGCCGGATAAGAAAGGGGTTGTTAATGAAACTATTGTACTATATCATTCTCCGCGTATCGCTGGCGCTGACACTTATCCTGACAGTGTGGGCTGTCTTTTTCTATGTCACAATGGTGGATGAAGTAAATGATGAAGTAGATGATGCACTTGAGGACTATTCGGAAACCATCATCATCCGTTCGTTAGCAGGAGAGGAACTGCCTTCAAAAAACAATGGTTCTAATAATCAATATTATCTAAAAGAAGTGAGTAAAGAATATGCCGATCGGCATGAGGACCTTTATTACAAGGATTCAATGGTCTACATCATGGAGAAAGGGGAGAGAGAGCCTGCGCGGATATTAACTACTATCTTTCAAGACAAAGCGGGGCGCTACCATGAACTCACCGTATCCACACCTACCATTGAGAAAGATGATTTGAAAGATGCTATCCAGATTTGGATAATTTTCTTGTATGTCACCTTGCTTCTTACTATTATAGTCATTACCGTATGGGTATTCTACCGTAACATGCGCCCTCTGTATGTTCTTCTCCATTGGTTGGACGATTATCAGGCGGGAAAGAAAAACAAGCCTCTTAAAAATGATACCCGTGTGAAAGAATTCCGTAAACTCAACGATGCCGCCATTCGCAATGCCCAGCGCAACGAACAGTTGTTTGACCAGCAAAGACAGTTCATAGGAAATGCCTCCCACGAGATTCAGACGCCATTGGCTATCTGCCGCAACCGTCTGGAGATGCTGATGGAAGACGATACACTTTCTGAAACCCAACTGGAAGAATTGCTGAAAACTCATCAGACGTTGGAGTATATAACGAAACTGAATAAATCGTTGCTTCTACTTTCAAAGATTGACAACGGACAGTTCACCGAGACAACCAAAGTGGACGTAAATTTACTTCTTAAGCAATATCTCGAAGATTATAAAGAAGTCTATAAGTACCGCGGAATAAAGACTGCTCTTATTGAAAAAGGCGTATTCCGGCTATCGATGAACGAATCTCTCGCAGTAGTGTTGGTGACCAACCTATTGAAGAACGCTTTCGTACATAATATAGATGGTGGACATATCGGCATCGAAATCACTTCCGGCACTCTCACTTTCCGCAACAGCGGGATAGACCGTCCTCTGGACCGCGAGCGTATCTTCGAACGTTTCTATCAGGGCAGCAAGAAAGAAGGTTCTACGGGACTGGGACTTGCCATCGTGGATTCTATCTGCAAATTGCAGCATCTCTCTCTAAGTTATTTTTTCGACCAGGGCGAACATTGCTTTAAAATTTCTTTGTGAAAAGAGCCGGATTCCTAAATCTTTTCAGATTCTACCCTCATCTTTGCAGTAGAAATTAATAATAAACCAAAACAATAGAATTATGAAGAAGCTATTATTTTTATTGGTATGCCTGTTCTCTATCCAGACAGTGGCATGGGCGGATGATGATAAACCTATCCAAGTAAGCCAACTACCTCAATCAGCACAGCAGTTTATCAAGCAATATTTTGCTGAAAACCGGGTGGCAATGGCTAAGGTGGAAACGGATTTTTGGGACAAGAGCTACGACGTCATTTTTACTAACGGTGATAAAGTGGAATTTGACAAAAAGGGAAACTGGAAAGAGGTAAACTGTAAATACAGCGTTGTGCCTGTGAAGATTATCCCACCGGCTATTAAAAACTATGTGAACTCTAATTATCCTGATGCTAAAGTGTTAAAACTGGAACGTGACCGGAAGGACTACGAAGTGAAACTTTCCAATGGCTGGGAGTTAAAATTCGATTTAAAATTTAATTTAATAGATATGGATCATTAATAAAATCTGAGACTATGAAGCTGAGACCGACTTACCTTATCAGGCTTTGCCGGATGCAGTGAGGACGGCGTTTGAAGCGGGAGAATATGCTTCGTGGCACAAGGACGATGTAGATATGCTCGAACGTGACGGGCTGGAGACTATTTATGTAATATTCAAGACCATTACCCGGGCGCGCGGATACTGGACGTGGAATGGAAATTTGGAATAGTCGATGTGGAAATGATACATGGTGGTTTTAAGAAAGAAATCCGTTTTAACGAAGACGAGTGGGTATACACATGTTGCCCGCTTCCCCCGTGCCATGCGCCGGAGGAGCGGGGAGAACTTGTATATCGAATAACCTTCACGGCGTGGAAAGAAGATTTGTGAGAGAATAATCCCGGGGAAATTTCTTTCAATTCATAATTTATTTCTACCTTTACACTCCGGTAACAGAATTTCTATTCGCAAAAAAGACAACAAAATGGAAAACAGTAGTTTAGTAACCATTGCCGAGCATTCCAAAGAGAAGATACTCTACATGATCGAAATGGCGAGACAGTTTGAGATGAATCCCAACCGCCGGTTATTACAGGGAAAGGTAGTCGCAACGTTGTTCTTCGAACCTTCCACACGCACACGGCTGAGTTTTGAAACGGCTGCAAACCGCTTGGGTGCGCGCGTCATTGGATTCACCGACCCGAAAGCCACCAGCTCGTCCAAGGGCGAGACGCTTAAAGACACCATTATGATGGTGAGTAACTATGCGGACGTCATCGTAATGCGCCATTATCTCGAAGGAGCGGCGCGCTATGCCAGCGAAGTAGCTCCCGTACCTATTGTGAATGCCGGAGACGGAGCCAATCAGCATCCTTCGCAAACCATGCTCGATCTCTACTCCATCTATAAGACACAAGGTACGCTGGAAAACCTGAATATCTTCCTTGTAGGCGACCTGAAATACGGACGAACTGTACATTCCCTGTTGATGGCAATGCGCCACTTCAACCCTACCTTCCACTTCATCGCTCCCGACGAACTGAAAATGCCCGAGGAATATAAAATCTACTGTAAAGAACATGGCATACGCTACATTGAGCATACTGATT
>JAUUNK010000018.1 GCA_030844565.1 Bacteroides ovatus | reverse complement strand
CGGTAAGCACAACCACAAGCACCAAGAGCAGATATATCAATCTTTTCATTCGGCAATATATTTTTTCTTCTCTATTTTCTGTTTCAAAGTTTTAGACTGGCTTCCTTTCTCGAGCGCCTGTTTCCAGTACTTCAGCGCCCCTTCCACATCACCTGTCATATAATGAATGTCGCCGCAATGCTCTATAATCACGTCGCTTTTTTCAGTATCGTTCTTCATGGCTTCATCAATATAGATGCGGGCTTCTGCATAATTCCCTTTCACAAAAAGAATCCAAGCGTATGTATCAAGGAAAGTTGAGTTGTTGGGTTCTGCTTTCACTGTTTTATAGCTCATTTCTTCCGCTTTATCTAAATCACGGCGTTCCACAGATAGATAATAAGCATAGTTATTCAGTACACCGATGTTAGAAGGATTATAGACCAGCGCCGAATCGTAGACTGCATAAGCCTCCTGCATTTGATTGCGGGTATGATATACATCTCCAAGGATGGAATAGAAATTAGAAACCATTTCTTTCTTACTTTCAGGAGTCACGTGTTCCAACGCATCACGGCATATGCGGATTACATCGTCCTCACGCTCTGCCTGATGGTAAGCAATAGCAAGGTAAAAATAAAACTCCAAAGCATCAGGGGTTGCCTCAATGCCCGGTTCGCAAAGGTCAATCACTTGTTCATAATCGTCTTTATTTACAGCAGAACTAAGCAACATGAGGCGGGCAGCCTTATTAGCGGGGTCAATCTGCAACACTTGTTTCAACACGGGTACAGAAGCGTCTTCCATTCCCTTTGACAGCAGATATTGCGCATACAGCATAGGGATTTGGTCGTCATCCATATCCTGCTTCATCATACGGTCAAACAAAGAGATTATTTCCGTGCTGTCACGTCCGGCTTGTTCATTCTGCACTGCAAGTTGGCGCATCACATTCACTTTGGTTTCCGAAGGAACCCGCTGATTCAACAGTAACGTGTCAAGTTGTTGCCGGTAAAGTTCTTTTTGCCCGGTCTGATCATAATAAGAAGCCAAAGAAAAGCGTGCCATCGGATTATCCGGCTCTGCCTCTAACACTTTGCGGTAGAGTGCATACGCCTCCGGCTTCTTGCCATTCTGGAAATACACATCACCTAGAATCACTTGATAGCGCATATCCATAGGATACTCGCGTACTAAGCCTTCAATTTCCTCGAACGCTTTCTTGTCATCTTCCATCTGCAAGTAAATGCGAAATTTCTCCATGGTAAGCTGTTCGTTCTTTCCCATCTTTTCTTCCAGCCGGTCCAACGTATCGATTACCTTCGCATATTCTTCCTTCTGATTGTACAAATCGACCAGATTGAGCAAAGGTTCCTGTTTGCCAGGGAAGCGGGTAACCATGCTTTCGAGCAACTCTATGGCTTTATCCACCGAGCCTTGTTGCCGGTAAAGACTTGCCAATCCCTGGCTATACCAATAATTATCAGGAGCATTCGCTACCGCTTGCTCCAGTGCCGCCTGTCCCTGAGGAACCTGTCTGAGGAACAAGTAATACTGTGCTATTTCATAAAGAGCGGAAGAAGCCGCCGGATTGATGTCCAGGCAATGCTCCAACAACCCGAAAGCTGCCGGGTATTCTTTCTTCTCTTTCAGTCGCATTGCCTCCAAAAAGAAATAATCGTATTTCCGCTGTTCTTCCGCAGAAAGCGGTTTATAGGCAACCGGGGGTATTACTCCCCGTTCTTTTACCTGACGAACTGAGCCGCAAGATGCAAGCACCCCCGCCATCAAAAGAAATAATATTATTTTTGTTTTTATTCTCATACTCAATTCACTACTCGGCTACGGTTATAATGCAGCCTTATTTCTCCTTTTTATTCTTTTCCTGTATGACCAAACCCGCCGGCGCCGCGCTCCGTCTCGTCCAAGACTTCCACTTCTTCCCACACAGGCTGTTCATGACGGGCTATAATCATTTGCGCAATACGTTCCCCGTCCTCAATAACAAACTCTTCGTTAGAAAGATTCACCAGGATGATACAAATCTCTCCACGGTAGTCGGCGTCGATAGTACCGGGAGAATTGAGCACAGTGATTCCCTTTTTTAGAGCCAGTCCGCTACGTGGTCTGATTTGTGCTTCAAATCCTTGTGGAAGAGCAATATATAAGCCGGTAGGCACCAAACAACGTTGCAAGGGAGCCAGTGTCATAGGCTCTGAAAGATTAGCGCGGATGTCCATACCTGCAGAAAGTGGAGTGGCATATTGAGGAAGCGGATGCTTCGATTTGTTAATGACCTGAACATTCATATTTAAACTTGTTTACTAATTAACGGGCGAAAATACACATTTTGAATCGAATTTCCGTACATTTGCAGTTAAATAATGTACTTAGAGACACCACTTGTAAACAGTAACCCGCAAAAACGCAATTAAAATGATGGATTGGAGAACACTTATATCTGCAAAACGCTTCGGTATGGAACAGTTTCACTCAGAACGCCAGGAGAACCGTTCGGAGTTTCAGCGTGACTACGACCGCCTCATTTTCTCAGCTCCCTTCCGGCGCTTACAGAATAAAACGCAAGTCTTTCCACTCCCGGGAAGCATCTTCGTGCACAACCGGCTCACCCATAGCCTGGAAGTGTCTTGCGTAGGTCGTTCGCTCGGCAATGATGTTGCCAAAGCCATTTTAGCTGCGCAACCGGAATTGCAAGACTCTTTTTTGCCCGAAATCGGCTCCATCGTATCCGCCGCTTGCCTGGCTCACGACTTGGGTAATCCTCCCTTCGGGCACTCGGGTGAGCGTGCCATCTCCACTTTCTTCTCCGAAGGGAAAGGACAGTTTTTAAAGAAAAAACAACCCAACGGAGAGCAACTTTCTCCGATGGAATGGGAAGATTTGACACATTTCGAAGGAAACGCCAACGCCTTCCGCCTCCTCACCCACCAGTTTGAAGGACGCCGCAAAGGAGGCTTTGCCATGACATACTCCACGTTGGCTTCCATTGTGAAATATCCTTTTTCATCGAGTCTTGCCGGAAAGAAGTCTAAATTCGGCTTTTTTGTAAGTGAGGAAGAAAGTTTCCGCCGCATCGCTAGTGAATTAGGACTGATAAAGTTGAACGAGCATCCACTACAATATGCGCGCCACCCACTGGTATATTTGGTGGAGGCGGCAGACGACATCTGCTATCAACTTATGGACATAGAAGATGCCCACAAACTAAAAATACTCACCACCGCTGAGACTCAAGGATTACTTATGAACTTCTTTACCGAAGAGCGCCAAGACCATATCCGAAAAACATTCGACATCGTGAGCGATACCAACGAGCAGATTGCTTACCTCCGCTCTTGTGTCATCGGATTACTCATCAGGGAATGCACGCGCGTCTTTGTGGATTCAGAAAAAGAAATACTCGCTGGAACCTTTGAAGGCCCGCTCATCTGCCATATATCCGACCTTCCAGCCCGAGCCTATCGTCATTGCGAAGAAGTTTCTTTCAAGAAAATCTATCGCTCACGGGATGTATTGGACATCGAACTTGCAGGTTTCCGCGTCATCAGTACTCTGCTCGAACTTATGATAGAAGCCGTCACTTCCCCCGAGAAGGCATATTCCAAGCTACTTATCGACCGTGTATCAGGACAATATAATATAAAAGCGCCTGCACTCTACGAAAGAATACAGGCGGTATTAGATTATGTATCGGGAATGACCGACGTATTTGCACTGGACCTTTACCGGAAAATCAATGGCAACAGTCTTCCTGCTGTGTAAAGAACACCTTATTGGCTCCCGAAGTGAGTTTGCAATCTTCGGGATGATTTTCGATAAACGATTGGATGTGGCGCATACGCTTATCCTCTAATATTTCGTCTACGGCAATGAGGATACCAGTTTCTTCCACATCTCCAAATTCATAATTAATGGCTGTTCCAAACATACGCATGGTGGGGCTCAGACTCATATAGGCATTCACCAAGGGGGGAATGTTATAACCCAGCTTGCGTATTTCACTATTCAATATCTTATAATCCTCCTTAAAAGAGTCTTTGCAGAATCGAGCGGCAAGTTTTGCTTCCTCCGTCTCCATTTCCAGCGGTTTCAGCGGAGTGATAAGCCCGTCTTTGTCTCCAAAGTGCTTCTTGAGGAAGTAGAGAATCATATCCCGTCCACCACGGTGATAGCTTGGATACATAGTTACTTTACCAAAGAAATACTTCACATTAGGCATCACCACCGTCAAAGCGCCCAGCCCGTCCCATAGATTGTCTAAAGCAAAAAGCCCTTTACTACCAGCACGCGTAGACTGATACTCAAGTGTAACAAATGAGCGTCCCAATTCTATAGTTGTAGGAAGAAACTCCTTAATAAACCGGTCAGAGAAGTTAAACATGTGGGAAGTAGCAAGGATAGGCGCACCTTTCTCGTCAAGCCGAACATCCGTCCCTAATATATAACGGTATCCCCCCAATATTTCTTCCGCCTCCGGATTCCACACAATCAGCTGCTTATAGGGATTCTCCATCGTATCATACTCATCGATGTCCATAGACTGTCCCGTTCCACCTCCGGCTGCACGAAAAGCAATCTCCCGTAAACGTCCGATCTCTCTCATCACGTTCGGTGAATCCTGATAAGTAATAATATAAATCTGATTATTACTCTTATTCGTCATACGCAACCGTTTCTCTTCTGTCAGTTCCGCTTTGATTAGCTGTTTGCTCACCGGTTTAATAATCTCTTCCATATTCTCTGTTATAGTTATTCTAACTTTTTCTATACTTATAATTTATACACGATATCCTTCACATAAGCCGCCCATTGAGCAGGAGTTCGAGATTTATCAAACGTCTGCCAAGGAATCGGTTTACCAAAAGTGACTGTAAAGGACTTATGCCGGTTCTTAATCATTTCATCTGCCAAATACAGCATGGCAATATTGAACTTGATTCCTAGAGTTTTACATACATTCGCCAGATTATAAAAGAAATCGGAATTACGCCCTTCAAAATGAATGGGAACCACATCTCTCTGGGTCTGTACACTCTTTACCACAAACGTCTTCTTCCAATCCAAATCGCGGATGATTCCTTTTTGGCGGCGAGAGCACAATCCGGCAGGAAACATGATAAGTTGGTTATCGGAACGGAAGCCGGCTTCCACCATTCGCGGAAAGTCTTTAGATTGCTTTCCGGTCTTATTAATAGGTATGCACAGCGGAGCCAGTCCCTGTAGATTCATGAGAAGGTCATTTACCAGATATTTCACCTTTCCGTCGAAATAACTACCCAGTATATACCCCAAGGCTACTCCATCTTGTCCCCCTAACGGATGATTGGAAACAAAAGTATAAAGCTTGTCTTTCGGTAATCCTTCAAGTCCTTTCACTATTAGCTTCGCATCAAGGAACTCTACGCAGGCTTCTAGAAAGTCCACCCCCACTTTATCTTTCGATTCTGTAAGAAAAACATTCAGCTCATCCTGGTGAACAATCCTTTTTAAATAAGAAATCACAAAATCAGGTATGTATTTAGATTGCTTCGGAGCTTTTGCCCGAAGTATCTTGTCTACATCTATTAAAAATAAAGAGTCGTCAACCATTCTTTATCAGGATAAAATGTTGGCACAAAATTAACGGTTCTTTTTTATTAATCGCAAGAAATCGGTAGAAAATGCAGTAAATTAGTTGCTAAGTTAACAAATACACTACCTGTAAACTATCAAAAAGCGGGTAAAAACTGTTAATTGACAGATTTCACACTAAACAATGCCAATTTGTGCCCTCTTCACCCCTAAAAAAAGCCGTAAACTTGCACCGTCAAAAAAAGAGCGAATGACGAATTATAAAATAATTATACTTAATGGAAACAATCGATTTTAAAAAAGACCTGGTAGCACTACAGTCAGAACTGCGCCACTTTGCATTTAAACTTACTACAAACGAAGAAGCAGCCAACGATTTATTACAAGACACTTCTTTAAAAGCCTTAGATAATGAAGACAAGTTTCTGCCCGATACCAATTTCAAAGGATGGGTATATACTATCATGAGGAATATTTTCATTAATAACTATCGGAAGGCAGTGCGCGACCAGACTTTTGTAGACCAAACAGAAAACCTTTATCACCTTAACTCCTCACAAGACCTTCTTCTGGACTCCAGCGAAGCCAGTTTTGATATGAAAGAAATGCGCCGCATCGTCAATTCGCTCCCCAAAGAGTACCGGGTTCCTTTTGCCATGCACGTATCAGGTTTCAAGTATCGCGAAATTGCCGATAAACTTGACTTACCCCTGGGAACTGTCAAAAGCCGCATCTTCTTTACCCGCCAAAAACTTCAGATAGCACTTAAAGATTTCCGCTAGCCTTTCTACTTTCAAACACACTTTCTATTTTATTTCCAATTCATATTTTTCCCTTCTCCAACCTTGTTAAAATCCTTAAACGAGGCTGGCAGGAACTTTATCCTACCAGCCTTCTTTTTTTCCTCTCCGCCGGCACTGCCGCCATGTCACTTAGAAATATATACTTTGCATTCGTAAGGGGCAAGTTCCACCCTCCATCCTTTCCCAGCATCCGTTACCGATTGTGCCTTCAGCACCTCGTAGACATCTTTGAAATGCAGACCTTCCACTAATTTATCGTTCATCTCCAATGTGACAGCATGGCGTGTACGATTGAAACATGCCACCGCACAACTTCCATCTGCAAGAGGTTTCACCCAGACATCGTAGCTATCCGTGCGAACGGGGCGTACTGCTTGTTTCCCTAAGGCGTCCTGATTAATAGCAATCAAATCTTTATTCAGCAAAATAGCCGCAGTACTGTCCGCCATTTGACGCACGTCGTTACCGCAAAGCAAAGGCGAAGCCATCATGCACCATAGAGCAAAGTGGGACTTATATTGCTCATTACTACACCCTTCGGATTCATACGCAATGGTAAGGCTCTGCCCACCGATACCTGCCACCAGCATATCGGGGTCGTTCCATGCACCCGGTCCTGCATATTGGGCAAGGGGAGCATTGATTTCGAGGATGTTCAGTATGCCGCGCAATCCCCCTTCCCGTTCGGCATTGCGATACCAGATGTCGCCAATATCTCCGGAAATACGCCAATAGTGTCCTCCGGCTTTCTTTGCCCATTTCCACGGCTCACGCTGTCCCCATTCGCAGATGGAATAAACAATAGAGCGTCCTGTAGCTCGCAGTGCTTTCCCCATCCTGGTATATCTTTCGATGGCAACACCTTGTCCGTCCGGTGCATGGCAATAGTCATACTTGAGCAGGTCCACTCCCCATGAAGCAAAATCCTGCGCATCCACTTCTTCATAATTGTAGCTCCCGCAGACGCCACCACATGTCTTTTCGGCGGCATCGGAATAGATGCCCAGTTTGAAGCCCCGTTCGTGCAGGTAGTCCGCCACGTATTTGATGCCGCGAGGAAACTTCTTTTCATCTATCTGCATGTGTCCGCCGGCTCCGCGCTCGGGCAGTTGCCAAAAGTCGTCGATATTGATATAAGAATAGCCAAGGTCGCGCATACCGTTGGCAATCATGGCATCTGCCGTCTGCAACAGGAGTTCTTCGTTGAGATGCCTACCGAAGGTATTCCAGCTATTCCAACCCATCGGCGGAGTAAGCAACAACTCGTCACCTATCTTAATGGTCATCTTTTGTGTATCGGTTCCCAGGGAATTCTTAGCTTTGAGCACCACAGAGTAATCGCCTTTCTTAGATACATTTCCCGAGATGATGCCTGTCGTTTTATCGAGCTTCAGTCCTTTGGGAAGCCCCTTCACTTCCCATTCCACAGGACGCTGCCCCGAGGTGGGTATATAGAACAGGAAAGGAGTAGAAGGATAGTTGCCCACCACAGCAGGAGCATTGATGGTAGGTTTTCCCTGGAAGACAGGATTGTCTTTTTCTTGTGCTTTTGCCGTGAAGCTTCCTAATGAGGAACACAGGATGCCTATCCACATCCATAAGAGTGTTGTCTTCATACTATCATTCATTTAGGTTTTAAAGTTAATAAATTGAGAGGATAAAAATAGTTCTTTTCTGCCGGAACACCTAACAAAGGTTCCACAAAAAAAGAAGCCTTTCCAAGACCCGCCCCCGTACAGATGGGGAATACAGTCCTGAAAAGACTATCTCTACCTCTTCCTGCCGTGCTTACGCCCGGCAGGAAGAATCCCTCTACAACAGTTCTACCTTAAAAAAAACATGTATATCCTGTTACTTTTCAAAGCCACTGATAACAAGGGTCCACACTTTTTGTGTCTTGCCGTCCGCCGCAGTCACCTTATATTTCATGTCCGACTTAGTAAAGTCTTCCCTTTTACCCAGCTTGGGCGCATCTCCTATAGGAGTGATGGTGGCAGCAGTAGAAATTGTGCAGAACGCATTCAGGTTAGTCAGTGCAACCTGTTCGCGAATCTTCTCCGTAAACTCCCCTTGCGGGGCAGGCACGGTGATTTTGCAAGTCACGGTATTTTCAGTAATAGAGACTTGCGTGCTCATAGCCTGTACTCTGAGTTTCTCACTGGTTCCTTCCTTCACCATCCAGCGATATTCGAACGTAAAGTTCTTAATATCCGCATCTTCATAAGCAGGCAGATCGTCCAGATTGGAGGTAAGGCAGGAAGAAAGAGCCATGCAGGAGAGGAACAACAATATATATTTCAAACCATTTATTTTCATACCATTCAATATTTTTAGATTAATATACTCTATGTCTTATCACCAACCGGGGTTTTGGTCGTTAGCCAGGTTGGGATTCTCGTTTCTTTCGCTTCTCGGCACCGGGAGCAGGTAACGACGTTTGGTAAACTTGCGGTCGTTGGCTGCGCGGATAATATCGGGAATCTCTATTACCTGGAATGATTGACCGTCTGCCGCTATTTCTATGGCATGCGGGATGGTGTTGAGTTCGGGAATTACGTCCAGATTCTCTTCTTTCCCCCAGCGTAACAAAGACCAATAACGGTCGTTTTCTTGCACCAATTCTGCCTGGCGCTCTATTTTATAATATTTCCAGACATCTTCCATGCTGGTAGAGGTGGGGAGTGCCGGCAATTCTCCGTGTGTGATGCGTGTCTTGTTGAGGTATTCAATAGCTTTATCCTTGTCTTTGAGGCGAAGCATAGTCTCCACATAGTTCAGATAGGCACGCCCCAAGCGCAGCACTACGTAATGGTAGTCGGTGGGAGTTTCATACCAAATCCATTTGGACTCATAGAGCCCTTTGCGATAAGTATATCCTGTTTTGGTGACGTGGCGTGTCTGTTCTTTGTTGGAGAGATAATGGATGTTGCCTCCGACACGGGTAGTTACCAAAGAGTTGAGCAACATGCTCGAGTCGCATACAATCGTAGCTTCGAAGCGCTTATCGCGGTGCTCATAGATAGCGGGATGCACCCATTTCTGCTTTCCTTCGGTGAAGTCGCGATAGTAAGCCGTTTCGCTCCAATGTTTTGCCACACCGTCTTTGTCCACAACGAGATAAGCATCCGTCAGGTCATGAGAAGGAGTACGGTCCATCCATCCCTCAAAAGCCTTGTCGGCAAGAGGCCATTTTTCCCATACGCCTTCCGTAGCCTTATCCTGGTTCATGTTGGGAAAGAGTTCCTGCATCCATGTACCCGAGAAAGAGGTGTTCTCTGAAAGGCGGTAAACGGCAAGAATGATTTCGTTAGAGTTGCTGCCCTTGTCGAAGTCGTTAAACATGCCTTTAAAGTCAGAGTCGAGCTCATATTTATTCAGGGTGAAGAGGGCTTCGGAAGCAGCCTTTGCCTGACGGTAATAATCTGCTTTGTCGTCAGCATTCTCCAGATAGGCAGCACCTTGCAGGCAAGCTTCAGCTTTCAGGGCATAGGCTGCGCCGCGGCTGATGCGTCCTGTCTTCACATCCACGGGTAAGCGCTTGGCGGCTTCGTCAAGGTCGCCCAGTATCTTATCATACGTTTCTTTGATAGTGACCGTGCGCGATAGCTCCATCTCGTCGGCCGGTGTAAGCACTTTCTCTACAATCATCAGGCGACCGAACTTACGTGCCTGGGAGAAGTTGACCGTAGCGCGCAGGAAGTAAGCTTCTCCCATCAGCAGATCTTTGTCGGTCTGCAAGAAGTCCGAAGCTTCCACCTTCTCCAATATCAGGTTGCAGCGGCGGATATATCCGTATTGGTTCCATCCGAAGTCGTTGTCCTCCGTAATCTCTTCCCGGATAAGTGCGCTGGCACGTTCGGGGTTGGGCACTGTATTATCGCTCCAGTCGTCATTGCCCACCAGGAAATCGCTGATAATGGGATAAGTCCCGTTCACGAAGACCTGTGCCGAGGCAGCGTTCTTCCACACCGTTTCATCGGGATATTTATCCAACGGAAGGTTATCCAAATAGTCGTGGCAGGAAGTCATTGCCAGTGCAAGGGCACTTATATATAAAGGTAAAAATCTGGTCCGTTTCATATTCGCTAATCTATTTATCATTTTAGAATCCAACATTTAAAACTATCGAGTAAGTACGCTGCGTAGGATAGGCATATCCGTTGTTAGCATTCAGTTCCGGGTCGTAGTAGTCGTTCACGCCCGAGATGGTGAACAAGTTGGTTCCCATCACGGACAGGCGCATAGCGGAGAATATCTTGGAATCCTTCAACAAAGTCTTCTTGAAATCATATCCAATCTGCAAACTCTTCAAGCGCAAGTAAGCGGCATTGTGATACCAGAAGTCCGAGCCTACGCCGTAGTTGTTGTCTCCATTCAATCCCGTACTGTTGGAGAGTCGGGGGAACTTAGCTCCGGTATTGTCCGGACGCCAGAAGTCGAGCTGATACTTATAAGTAAGCGCTTCGGTGTGCGTGCCGCGCATAAACTCGTCGAGAGCACGGTAGCGTTGTCCTGTTCCCTGCAACAGTCCGTTCACAAAGAAACCTTTATAGTCGAGGCTAAAGTCGATACCATAACTGAAAGAGGGGAATGTCGGCTTTCCGATGCGTATCTGGTCTTCGGAGTCAATCTTTCCGTCGCCGTTGATGTCTTGATAAGCAATATCACCGGGCTTCAATGCACTGGCAGATTCTCGACGGGGGTTATCCAGAATCTGGTCGGCATTCTGGTAAAGTCCCAGGCTGTGGAGAGCCGTACCATAATAGTTCTTTGTATGGGTGATACGTTTCTTGGGATTCATCAGGCTAGACATGGCTTCATCTTCTTTTGTTTCCCAAAGCTCGTTGTAGCGGGTCATGTTCACTCCCACTTCATAATGGAAATCTTTCACCTCATCTTTCCAACGGAGGTTCAGCTCAAACCCTGCGCGACGATGTACGCTATTAGATTTTACCTGAGGAAGGTCTTTTCCCAATGGAGTGGTGTAGCGGTTCTTCGGAGAGATAAGGTATCCCTTCGTGCGATAATAGAAGTAGTCGAAGCCGGCAGACAGGCGGTTTTGCAAAGTTGCCAGGTCCACACCAATGTCGAGTACGTCTTTAGTATACCAGCTCAAGTCTTCGGACACCAGCGGGCCTTCAGAGAATCCGGGAACGAACTTGCCGTCAATCACATACGCCTTAGAGTTGAGGCTGTAGGCGGTGATGTAGCGGAAACGCATGTTCCGGTAATCGTCTCCCGACAAGCCTTCGAGTCCTTCGAGACCTACTTGTCCGTAGGAAGCGCGCACTTTAAAGAAATTCAGGATGTTCTTCGCATTCAGTTCTTTCATAAAACTTTCTTCCGAAACCACCCATGCGATGGCGGCCGAAGGGAAGAAACCGAAACGCTTGTCTTTGGGGAAGTTGTCCGAACCGTCCACACGGAAGTTCCCTTCGAAGAGATACTTTCCTCCGTAGTCGTACTTCAGACGTCCCACGTATCCTACACGGGCGCTCTTCTCAGCAAAGCCGGAGTTCTTCTGCGTGGAAGCGTCGCCGGCAAACAGTTGGTCGAAGTCCGAAGAGATGAAGTTTTCACGCGAAGCCCAGAAGTTCTCACTGAACGTCTGTTGGAAGGAGTAGACTCCCTGTACTTCAAAGTTGTGCTTCCCGATGGTCTTGCCATACTGCACGTTAATATCGAATGAGTTGGTCCATCCCCAAGTGTTACTCATCGAAAGCGAACGGTCTTCTTTGGCAATCAGCGTCCCGTCGGCGGTATACTGCGGGGCGTTGGCATTGAAAGTCTTCGAGTTATAATCGGAAATACGGAAGTTGGCGGTCACTCCGGCTTTCAGTCCTTTCACGAAGGGAACGTTCCAATTGGCATACATCTGTGCATTGGCATACTTATCGTCTTGGTTGATGTAGCCCGAACGTTTGTCCAGATATGCCAGTGGATGCAACGACAGCGAACTGTAAGTACCATCGGGGTTGTAAGCGGCAATGGTGGGCTTGGCGCTCATGATGTCTCTCCACACGACGTAGTTTCCTTTCACGGTCGGATGGCGTCTTTCCCATGCAGCATCGAGGTTCATCCCTACTTCCAGACCTATTTTATCAAAGGTAGTGGATACATTGCTGCGGAGGTTATAACGGCGGAAAGAGTTATTGTGTCCTTCACGGAAGATGGAGCCTTGGTCGAGGACACCGAATGCAGTGTAGTAGTTCACTCCGCCTTTCTTTCCGGAGAACGACAGGTTGTGGCGGTGCTGGATGGCTTGCTTTTTTAAGGCAAGGTCCTGCCAATCGGTGTTGGGCAACGTTTCTATAAGCTCTTGGCTATAGATAGGGTCGATGCCGTCGTAAGCAGCCGCTTGATTGGCAGCGTTGGTATAGTCGTACGTGTTCACACGGTCGGGCAACACGGTGGGCGCACTGAAGTCGATACCTCCCGTATATTCAATTTTAGTCTGTCCTTCCCTGCCTCGTTTGGTTTGCACCAACACGATACCGTTACCGGCACGTGCTCCATACACAGCCGTGGCGCTGGCATCTTTCAGAATACTAATCTTGTCGATGTCCGAAGAGCTGAGACTATTGAAGTCTTGTGCGTCGCGCACTACTCCGTCGATAACATACAATGGCGTTCCACCTCCACGGATAGAGATAGTAGGAGTAGAACCGGGTTCCGCCCCGTTCTGTTGGATAATGACACCCGGCGTACGTCCCTGCAAAGCTGCCGCGGTGTTGCTGAAAGGTAGTTGGTCGATTTTATCTGTCTTCATAGATGTGACGGCACCCACCATTTTGCGGGTTGAAGTAGTACCATAGCCCACGACAATCACTTCGTCCAGAGCCTGGGAATCTTCTTTCATTTTAAGCTGGATGGGGGCATCTCCCACAGTGACATATTCTGTCTTGTAGCCGATATAGGAGATTTCCAGCGTGCTTCCCGGTGAAGCTTCCAGCGTAAAATGTCCTTCAAAGTCGGTAATAGTGCCGACTGTAGAGTCTTTCACTTTCACCGATACACCAATCAGGGCTTCTCCTGTCTCATCGGTAATGGTTCCAGTCACTTTTCTGGCTTTCTGCTGTGTTACCGCCACTTCCGGGTTTCCGGCAAAAGAGAAGGGAACAAATTGTGGCGAGATACATAGTAATGAGATACTGACGCCTGCTATTTTCAGACGATTGGTTTCGCAAAACCTTGTGAATCCGCGAAACAGATTAACACTTTTCCTCATACATTAAATTATTCGGTTAAACATAAAGTTAATGAGAGCATTAAGGATAAAAAATATTTTCAAGCCATATTCTATTTTCTTTTAATATCCCTTCTTGCTCCCGGCAATAATTGCTTTCATTCAATGTGTTTCATAGGCTATGTTCTCTCAGGACTTATCAAAAAGACAACTCCTTCTCTATAAGGCTCTTAAAAAAATAAAAAGATAAAGAGAATAGCCTCTACAAGCCCTCTGAAGCAGGGTGAAAGAATAAAAGTACTACCCATATTCTACCCATACGGAAGATAAATTATTGATTGTCAGTTCTTATATAAATTAAAGAAAGAAGATATGTGAACCCCGTTTGAAAGGCTTTTTTATAGGTGTGTTGCTTTTTCTTCCAAAAGTATCAAAATGTCATTTATAGATTAAAGGTAACTTATTCTTCTTTTCAAAATATTCTCTTAATAATTGGGTTATCTGCAACTTATCATTATCTTTGTTCCATACTAATGTTCTGTACTCTAAAGAAAGAGGAGTTTACTTTAAAAGAATACTTCTACTTGATGTAGCTATATTTTTATAAAGTAAATAAGTCCTGAGAGAACTTATCCCAATTATTATCATTCCCTTCTTCTCTTATCTATCCTTTTGCAATAGCCACAAGCACCTCTGGGCGTGTTTTCTTATGGGACAACTTTCGGCAGATTCTTGTCCTTTCTCTTTGCTTGTCTCCGGTAAGTTCTACCGGACTATCCTCGTAACTTTCTTCCTTTTACACTCCGCCAAACGTACATTTATTAACAATATATTAAGACAAAATCATTTTTGTTCGCCAGCACCTCATCCATCTCTTTAAGCTAGTGCCTTCAAGCCAAAAGCCATTCCCTTTTTATCTCCTAAATGATAAAAAGAGAATGGCTATAAAATAAAGATATAGCTCCTCAATAATTTATGGTCTATCTGTAATTTATGGCATATATTATATTTCTTGTCTCCACTTTTGGAACGACATAAGCTAAGCACCATTTCTGGAAAACGGGTGTCAAATTCAACTTTATATCTATCGTTATCTCCAACCTCCCGCCAGTTCTCACAATTTCTTTATCTATCTTCTCTATGCCCTTCAGAGAAGTCCCTTTCGCCACCAATAATGTAGACTTTCGGAAGTCTACCGGACGCATCTCCGGATACTCAGAAAACAGAGCTTGAAATTCGGCTTTACTATTCACAGCCACCACTGTGTCTACTTCTATGTTCAACTCACAGTGCCCGGGAAGATTATAAACCTGGAAATCAGGAATAGATTCTCCATCATGGCAACCATTGCACAAGCATATAAGAAACAAGACAAGTAAGACCTTCTTTAATCCTTTCATAAGCCACATCATTAAGTTAACCACTCATTGCTTCCCCTTCACGTTTCTGCAAAATTAGATTATTATGCGATTATTACCCAAAGAATATGTTTCAAATGCTTTCTCCCCTGTTACATCCTTCCCTTATCCTTCCCTATCCCCGGTTTCTCTATAAAGTTGCCATCATTCTACCCCACCCAACTTCCAGACTAACAAGCCCCAAGGCAGAGTTCATTTATACTTATCACATGGATTATTTATCTCTTGCTTGCAGACTTCGTTAATTTAACCTATCTTTGCCTAGGTTTTTATTATAAGAACACCCGGATGTTTTACTATAAAACATCCCCATGTTATGATATAAAACATCCGGGTGTTTTGTACTAAAACATCCGGATGTTTTAATAATCGAAAATGAAGTATCGGCTTGCAAAAGCTTAATACACAAGTCGATAATGATTAATAAACGACATGTAAAGTATGAACAGCGAATAGAAAAAAGATAGTATGCCAATCAACTATGTAGTAACAAAGAAAGTGGATAAGACGGGAGGGGAGCCGAAAGAGCTTTATTATGCATCCACACGGGCTTTACAGAAAAAGCCGGTAAACAGCACAGAAATCGCCCGGCAACTTGCTGAGAGAAGTTCACTCCAAAACGGAGATGCACTCTCGGTATTGTCACAACTCTCGGACATTGTAGCCGACCACCTGCGCGAAGGACGTACGGTGAGCATTGACGGACTGGGAAACTTCTTCCCATCCGTGACCAGCGAAGGAGTGGAAACTCCCGAAGAATGCACCGCCAATAAAGTGAAACTGGCGCGCATCTGCTTCAAAGCATCCCCTGAGCTTATGCGACGGGTACGCAAAACCCACTTCATCAGCCTTCAACTCCGCTTCGTGCGCGATGAGAATGGGATGATGGTGCAGAAAGAAACATTGCGCCGGAGAGAGCAAAAAGCCAAAGACAATCTGCCAGAAGAGGAAGAAAACGAAGCCGGATAACCGCTGTTTTCCCCACCAATAAAGCCTTTTGCAATTTGGTTCATTATCAGCCCAATAAGTAATTAACAAACGGTTGAAAACTTCCAAAGAAGATTTTAGTGGAAAATTGTGGGGAATTGTGGGGAAATTCCTACTTTTACGCTCTCTTAATATAATAAGGTGGAATGATACGTTTTTTAGGGAACATAGAAGCCAAAGCGGACACCAAAGGAAGAGTCTTTATTCCCGCCGCTTTCAGGAAGCAGTTGCAAGCCGCCTCCGAAGAAAGGCTCATTATGCGGAAAGACGTATATCAGGACTGCCTTGTGCTATATCCCGAAAGCGTGTGGAACATAGAACTAGACGAGCTTAGAAGGCGCCTCAACAAATGGAACAGCCAGCACCAACAGCTTTTCCGGCAATTTGTGAGCGAGGTGGAAATCGTAACTCCCGACGGGAACGGACGCATCTTGATACCAAAACGTTATCAACTGATATGCGGCATACAGACCGACGTGAGATTCATCGGCGTAGACGATAAGATTGAAATCTGGGCAAAGGAACGGACCGAACAACCTTTCCTCTCGCCCGAGGACTTTGGAAAAGCATTGGAAGATATTATGGGAAACGACCCGGCAACCACACCCGCACTCTAAACGCGGAACGGAACCGGAGCGGAGCCCCCGAAACAGAAAGAAACGAAAAAAGGAGAAAAAGGATGGAGAAAGAAGAATTGACAACATATCACGTGCCCGTGCTGTTGAAAGAAAGCGTAGACGGAATGAACATCCGCCCCGATGGCATCTACGTGGACACCACCTTCGGAGGTGGAGGGCACACACGGGAGATTCTCTCGCACCTCGGCGAAGGCGGACGCCTGTTGGGATTCGACCAGGACGAAGACGCCGAACAGAACGTGCCGGACGACCCGCACTTCATCTTTGTACGCAGCAACTTCCGCTATCTGTCCAACTTCCTACGCTATCACGGCATCAGCGCAGTGGACGCCATTCTTGCCGACTTGGGCGTGTCGTCCCACCACTTTGACGACAGCGAACGGGGATTCTCTTTCCGCTTCGACGGCGCCCTGGACATGCGAATGAACAAACGGGCAGGCATCACCGCCGCCGACATCATCAACACCTACGACGAAGAACGGCTGGCAGACATCTTCTATCTCTACGGCGAACTGAAAAACAGCCGCAAGCTGGCATCCATCCTTGTGAAAACACGTAGTAAACAGCCGGTGCACACCATCGGCGAGTTTCTCGACATCATCCGCCCACTCTTTGGGCGCGAACGCGAGAAGAAAGAGCTTGCCAAAGTGTTCCAGGCATTGCGCATCGAAGTGAACCAGGAAATGGAAGCACTGAAAGAGATGTTGCTTGCCGCCACAGAAGCCCTGAAACCCGGCGGACGACTGGTAGTTATTACCTACCACTCGCTCGAAGACCGCCTGGTGAAGAATATCATGAAGACGGGAAACTTTGAAGGCAAGGCAGTGACGGACTTCTACGGAAACGTGCAAACGCCTTTCCGCCTTGTCAACAACAAGGTGATTGTGCCCGACGAAGAAGAGTTGGAACGCAACCCGCGGTCGCGCAGCGCCAAACTGCGGATTGCCGAAAAGAAGTAGTAAGATAGATAATGTAAAGAAGCAATGGAAAAGATGGAAAAAGAAACGGTTAACAATGCAGCAGAGAAGGGCAAGAAGAAACGCACCTCACTGAAAAGTATCCTCGGTGGAGATATTCTGGCTACAGACTTCTTCCGTCGCCAGACTAAATTGCTGGTACTCATCATGGTGTTCATCCTCTTCTACATACACAACCGCTATGCCAGCCAACAACAGCAGATAGAAATAGACCGGCTGAAGAAGGAACTGATAGATATCAAATATGACGCACTGACCCGCAGCTCGGAACTGATGGAAAAGAGCCGCCAGTCACGTATCGAAGATTATATTTCAACGAAAGAGAGTGAGTTGCAGACTTCTACCAATCCTCCCTATCTTATTAAATAGAGTGCATTATGGCAGTGAACAAAAAAAACATAATGAACCGCTACTTCTTCGTCATCCTCGGTATGGGGCTGCTCGGATTGGCTGTCATCGTGAAAGCAGGAGTAACGATGTTTGCCGAACGTGGATACTGGCAGGAAGTGGCAGACCGTTTCGTGAAGGAAAACGTCACGGTGAAACCCAACCGCGGTAACATCATCTCTTCCGACGGCAAGCTGATGGCAAGCTCCCTGCCGGAATATAAGATATACATGGACTTCATGTCCGGCGAAAAGGACGAAAAGAAACGGAAGAAAGAACAGGCTCGCAAAGACTCCATCTTTTATGCCAACCTCGACTCCATCTGCATTGGGCTCCACCGCATCTTCCCCGATAAAAGCGCAGCACAGTTCAAGGCACATCTCAAGAAAGGACGCAAAGCCAAGAGCCGCAACTTCCTGATTTACCCGCGCCGCATCTCTTACATACAGTACAAAGAGACGAAACGCCTGCCCGTGTTCCGCCTCAACAAATATAAAGGCGGCTTCCACGAACTGGCATTTAACCAACGGAAGAAACCCTTCGGCTCGCTAGCGGCACGTACGCTGGGCGATGTATACGCCGACGCCGAGCAGGGAGCAAAGAACGGCATTGAGCTGGCATTCGACACGCTGCTCAAAGGACGCGACGGAATCACACACCGCCAAAAGGTGATGAACAAATACCTGAACATCATCGACATCCCGCCCGTGGACGGATGCGACCTGATTACTACCATCGACGTAGGCATGCAGGACATCTGCGAAAAGGCACTGGTGGACAAACTGAAAGAGCTGAACGCCAGTGTAGGTGTAGCCGTATTGATGGAAGTGGCAACGGGCGAGGTGAAAGCTATCGTCAACATGACCAAATGTGCCGACGGAGAATATCACGAGATACGCAACAATGCCATCAGCGACATGCTGGAACCGGGCTCCACCTTCAAGACAGCTTCCATCATGGTGGCTCTCGAGGACGGAAAAATCACGCCGGACTATGAAGTGGATACGGGCAACGGCGTGAAGATGATGCACGGACGCCCGATGAAAGACCACAACTGGTATCGCGGCGGCTACGGAAAGCTCACCGTCACACAGATTCTCGGCGTCTCTTCCAACGTGGGAACTTCGAGCATCATCGACGAGTTCTACGGCAAAGACCCGCAGAAGTTTGTAGACGGGCTGAAACGCATGAGTATCGACCAGTCGCTCGGGCTGCAAATCGCCGGCGAAGGAAAGCCGAACATACGTGGACCGAAAGAAAGAAAGTATTTCTCCAAGACAGCGTTGCCGTGGATGAGTATCGGGTATGAAACACAGGTTCCTCCTCTCAACATACTGACGTTTTACAACGCCATCGCCAACAACGGCATGATGGTACGTCCCAAGTTTGTGAAAGCGGCGATGAAAGACGGTGAAGTGGTTAAGGAATACCCTACGGAGGTGATTAACCCCAAGATATGCTCCGACCGCACGCTGACCCAGATACGGGAGATTCTGCAAAAGGTAGTGAGTGAAGGACTTGCCAAGCCCGCAGGAAGCAAGCAATTCCACGTATCGGGCAAGACGGGTACGGCACAGATTTCGCAAGGCGCAGCCGGATACAAGACAGGAAGAACGAACTATCTTGTCAGCTTCTGCGGCTACTTCCCTTCGGAAGCGCCCAAATACAGTTGCATCGTCTCCATACAGAAGCCGGGCACTCCCGCTTCGGGCGGATTGATGGCGGGAAGCGTATTCAGCAAGATTGCCGAAAGGGTGTATGCCAAAGACTTGCGTTTGCCGCTGGCACATGCCATCGACACCAACACCGTGGTTATCCCCAATGTGAAGGCAGGCGAGATGCACCAGACTAAATATGTATTGGACCAACTCGACATACCGACTCAAGTGGAATACACCGCCTCCAAGAAAGAAATATGGGGTAGCACGCATGCCGCTCCAAAAGCTGTTATCCTGGAAAGTCGCGACCTGATGCGCAGCTTTGTGCCCAGCGTCATCGGTATGGGAGCCAAAGACGCCGTCTATCTGCTGGAAAGCAAAGGACTCAAAGTGAGACTCACCGGAGTAGGCAAAGTGAAGAGCCAGTCGATAGCCAACGGCACAATGGTGAAGAAAGGGCAAACAATCAATTTGATAATGACTAATTAGAGAAGACACGCTAAACGGCGTATCCTCCTGAAGGAATAATTTAATAAGGTATGAAGTTAAATGAGTTATTAAAAGCAATCCAACCGGAACAAGTAACCGGAACTCCGGATATAGAAATCACCGGAGTGAACATCGACTCCCGCAAAGTGGAAGCCGGACACTTGTTTATGGCAATGCGCGGAACACAAACGGATGGACACGCTTATATCTCCGCCGCCATCGAAAAAGGCGCGAAAGCCATCCTCTGCGAAGAGATGCCGGAGAAAATGGTGGAAGGAATCACATATATTAAGGTAAAGGATAGCGAAGACGCTGTGGGAAAGGTGGCAACCACCTTCTACGGAGACCCCACCTCTAAAATGGAACTGGTGGGAGTCACGGGAACGAATGGGAAAACAACCATCGCCACCTTATTATATAATACATTCCGTTATTTCGGATACAAAGTGGGGCTGCTCTCCACCGTATGCAACTATATAGACGATGAACCCGTACCCACCGAACATACCACCCCCGACCCCATCACGCTCAACTGCTTGCTGGGGCACATGGCAGATGCAGGGTGCAAATATGCTTTTATGGAAGTAAGCTCCCACTCCATCGCCCAGAAACGCATCAGCGGGCTGAAGTTTGCAGGAGGCATCTTCACCAACCTGACACGCGACCACCTGGACTACCACAAGACAGTGGAGAACTATCTGAAAGCTAAAAAGAAGTTCTTTGACGATATGCCCAAGAACGCTTTCTGCCTGACGAACCTGGACGACAAGAACGGGCTAGTGATGACACAAAACACCCGTTCGCATGTATATACCTACTCCCTGCGGAGTCTGAGCGACTTCAAAGGGCGGGTAGTGGAATCTCATTTCGAAGGAATGTTGCTCGACTTCAACAACCACGAAGTAGCCGTTCAGTTCATCGGCCGCTTCAATGCTTCCAACCTTCTGGCAGTGTTCGGTGCCGCCGTTCTTCTGGGTAAGAAGGAGGAAGACGTGTTGGTAGCCATCAGTACCCTGCACCCGGTAGCAGGACGCTTTGATGCTGTCCGTTCCAAGAAAGGATATACCGCCATCGTAGACTACGCCCACACCCCGGATGCCTTGGCAAACGTATTGGGCGCCATCCACGACGTGCTCGAAGGGAAAGGAAAAGTAATCACCGTAGTAGGCGCCGGCGGCAACCGAGATAAAGGGAAACGTCCCCTAATGGCAAAAGAAGCTGCCAAAGCCAGCGACCGCGTTATCATCACCTCCGACAATCCCCGCTTCGAAGAGCCGCAAGACATCATCAACGATATGCTTGCCGGACTGGATGCAGAAGACCGTAAAAAAACACTCAGCATCGTAGACCGCAAAGAGGCTATCCGCACTGCATGCATGCTGGCGGAAAAAGGAGACGTGATACTCGTAGCTGGCAAAGGGCACGAAGATTACCAAGAGATTAAAGGTGTCAAACATCACTTTGACGATAAAGAGGTTATTAATAATTTATAATTCAATGCTTTACTATTTGTTTGAATGGTTGCACAAGTTGAATGTTCCGGGGGCGGGTATGTTTGGATATACTTCATTCCGGGCGTTGATGGCTGTTATTCTGGCATTACTGATTTCCAGTATTTGGGGAGATAAGTTTATCGACCTGCTTAAGAAGAAACAGATTACGGAGACACAGAGAGATGCATCCATCGATCCGTTCGGGGTGAACAAGGTCGGCGTGCCGAGTATGGGGGGCGTCATTATTATTGTAGCTATTCTCATTCCTTGTTTGTTGCTGGGGAAGTTGGAGAATATTTATATGATATTGATGCTGGTCACCACTATATGGCTGGGCTCGCTGGGGTTTGCCGACGACTATATCAAGATATTTAAGAAAGATAAGGAAGGGCTGCATGGCAAGTTCAAGATTATCGGTCAAGTGGGATTGGGGCTTATCGTGGGGCTGACGCTTTATCTGAGCCCGGATGTGGTGATAAGAGAGAATATTGAAATACAAAAGCCGGGGCAGGAGATGGAGGTGATACACGGAACAAAGGATTTGAAGTCTACACAGACTACAATCCCCTTCCTTAAGAGCAACAATCTGGACTATGCAGATTTCGTTTCCTTTATGGGGGAACATGCACAGACAGCGGGATGGATATTGTTTGTAATCATCACCATATTGGTAGTCACCGCAGTATCCAACGGAGCCAACCTGAATGACGGCATGGACGGAATGGCGGCGGGAAACTCTGCCATCATCGGACTGACACTCGGCATATTGGCATACGTGTCTTCGCACCTGGAGTTTGCGCAATACCTGAATATCATGTATATCCCCGGGTCGGAGGAACTGGTAATCTATATCTGCGCCTTTATCGGGGCACTTATCGGTTTCCTATGGTACAATGCCTACCCGGCACAGGTGTTTATGGGAGATACGGGTAGCCTCACCATCGGAGGCATCATCGCCGTGTTTGCGATTATCATACATAAGGAGCTGCTTATCCCGATTCTTTGCGGAGTATTCCTGGTAGAGAACCTGTCGGTGATTTTGCAAAGGGCTTACTACAAAGCGGGAAAACGGAAAGGAGTGAAACAACGCCTGTTCAAGCGGACACCCATTCACGACCACTTCCGCACGTCAATGAGCCTGATAGAACCGGGATGCAGCGTGAAGTTCCAAAAGCCGGAGAAGCTGTTTCATGAATCGAAGATTACCGTCCGCTTCTGGATTGTAACCATCGTATTGGCAGCCATTACTATTATAACACTAAAGATAAGATAAAAGAAGGGAAGGAAGAACGAGTTGCCAAGAGGCCATAGCAAAAGCAATGGGCAACGAGAAAACCTTCCGACAGAGAGCAATAAACATATTATTAACTTTTAGAGATGTGCGCAGCCAACGGGCAACCTTACACATTGGCACAAAGGCACATTATTTATGATGAAAAGAATTGTAATATTAGGAGCCGGCGAGAGCGGCACGGGGGCTGCCGTACTCGCTAAGGTAAAAGGATTCGATACTTTCGTTTCCGACATGTCTGTTATTAAGGATAAGTATAAGGAACTTCTCGACAGCCGGGGCATCGCCTGGGAAGAAGGACACCATACCGAAGAACTCATTCTGAATGCCGACGAGGTGATTAAAAGCCCGGGGATTCCGAATGATGCTCCTCTTATATTGAAACTCAAAGCCCAGGGAACTCCTGTCATCTCGGAGATAGAGTTCGCGGGTCGCTATACTGATGCAACTATGATTTGCATCACCGGGTCCAACGGAAAGACCACCACCACTTCGCTGATTTATCACATCTTCGAGAGCGCCGGACTCAATGTAGGGCTAGCAGGAAACATCGGCAAAAGCCTTGCCTTGCAAGTAGCCGAAGAGCAACACGATTATTACGTAATCGAACTAAGCTCTTTCCAACTCGACAATATGTATAACTTCCGCGCCAACATCGCCGTGCTGATGAACATCACGCCCGACCACCTGGACCGCTACGACCACTGCATGCAGAACTATATCGACGCCAAATTCCGCATCACGCAGAACCAGACTCCCGAAGATGCCTTCATCTTCTGGAACGACGACCCCATCATCAAGCGGGAACTTGCCAAGCATGGACTGAAAGCGCACCTTTACCCTTTCGCCGCAGTGAAGGAAGACGGCGCTATCGCCTATGTAGAAGAGAACGAAGTGAAGATTACGGAACCCATCGCCTTCAACATGGAGCAAGAGGCTCTGGCACTCACCGGAACGCATAACTTATATAACTCGCTCGCCGCCGGAATCTCCGCCAACGTAGCGGGAATCGCCAAAGAGAACATCCGCAAAGCCCTCTCGGACTTCAAAGGAGTGGAACACCGCCTGGAGAAAGTGGCGCGTGTGCGCGGCATAGACTTCATTAACGACTCGAAAGCCACCAACGTCAACTCCTGCTGGTATGCCCTGCAAAGCATGACTACCAAGACTGTGCTCATACTGGGAGGAAAAGACAAAGGAAACGATTATACGGAAATAGAAGACCTGGTTCGAGAAAAGTGCTCCGCCCTGGTATACCTCGGCTTGCACAACGAAAAGCTGCACGACTTCTTCGATCCCCTCGGACTGCCCGTAGCCGACATCCGCACCGGCATGAAAGACGCTGTGGAAGCCGCCTACAAGCTGGCCAAGAAAGGAGAAACCGTCTTGTTAAGCCCCTGCTGCGCCTCCTTCGACCTCTTCCAGAGCTACGAGGATCGTGGCGAGCAGTTTAAGCAATACGTTAGGGAATTATGAATCTTGAATTATGAATTATAAATTGCCATGCGGTCTATCACTTATATCGCGCAGCCCATTCAAAATTCATAATTCAAAATTAACCCCATTCAAAATTCAATTAAAGTGGACTTATTAAAGAACATATTCAAAGGTGATAAGGTAATCTGGATTATCTTTCTCTGTCTCTGCCTCATCTCTATAACAGAGGTGTTCTCGGCAGCGTCAACTCTTACTTATAAGAGTGGTGACCATTGGGGACCTATCACACAACACTCTATCATACTCATGGTGGGAGCCGTTGTAGTGGTGCTGATGCATAATATACCCTATAAGTGGTTTCAGGTGTTTCCAGTGTTTCTATATCCGGTATCGGTCATCTTACTGGCTTTTGTCACTTTGATGGGTATCGTGACAGGCGACCGTGTGAATGGCGCTGCCCGTTGGATGACTTTTATGGGTCTGCAATTCCAGCCTTCGGAGCTTGCCAAGATGGCAGTAATCATTGCCGTCTCCTTTATCTTGTCCAAGAAACAGGATGAGGAAGGGGCGAATCCGAAAGCTTTCAAATACATTCTGATAATCACCGGACTGATAGTAGCCCTTATTGCACCGGAAAATCTTTCGACGGCGGGACTACTCTTCTTGGTTGTATTCCTGATGATGATTATAGGCAGGGTATCTTCCCGCAAGTTGCTGTATCTGGTAAGTATTGGGGTTTGTGTCGGTGGACTTGCTGTGGGCACTATCATGCTGATTCCCGCCAAGACGTTGCACAACACGCCAGGATTGCACCGTCTGGAGACGTGGCAAAACCGCTTTAAAGGATTTATGCTGAAAGAGGAAATTCCCGCTGCCAAGTTCGATATAGACAAAGATGCTCAAGTCGCCCATGCCCGCATCGCCATCGCTACCAGCCATGTAGTGGGTAAAGGACCGGGCAATTCCGTACAGAGAGACTTCCTGAGCCAGGCATTTTCGGACTTTATCTTTGCCATTGTGGTGGAAGAACTCGGATTGATAGGAGGAATCCTCGTTGTCTTCCTCTATCTCTGTTTGCTGATGCGTGCAGGACGTATCGCCCAGCGGTGCGAACGAACCTTTCCCGCTTTCCTGGTGATGGGTATCGCGTTGCTGCTAGTCTCCCAGGCACTATTGAATATGATGGTAGCCGTAGGGTTGTTCCCTGTTACCGGGCAGCCCCTACCTCTCATCAGCAAGGGAGGAACGAGCACATTAATTAACTGTGCTTACATCGGCATGATACTCAGCGTAAGTCGCTATACCGCCCGCTTGCAGGAACAAAAGGAACGTGATGCACAAATCCCTCTTCTTATTGAAGGAGGAGCAGTGGAACCGGAGGCAGTGGAAACTTCTGTAGCAGCCGAGCCTACTGCCCGGATATTGAACAGCGACGCTGAGTTTGAAGAAGAAAAATAAAAAAGAAGAGTTTAGAAAGGCAAGAAGACCATGCAAGAAGAATTGAGAATCATTATCAGTGGTGGAGGCACGGGAGGACACATTTTCCCGGCCGTATCTATCGCAAACGCTATAAAAGAACTCCGCCCGGATGCCGAAATCCTGTTTGTAGGTGCCGAAGGCAGGATGGAGATGCAACGTGTTCCGGACGCGGGATACGAAATTGTAGGGCTTCCCATTGCTGGATTCGACCGGAAACATCTCTGGAAAAACTTCGGGGTCCTGGTGAAACTGGCACGCAGCCAGTGGAAAGCCCGCAAAATCATACGTAAGTTCCGCCCGCATGTAGCGGTAGGCGTGGGAGGTTATGCCAGCGGTCCCACCCTAAAAATGGCAGGAATGATGGGCGTTCCTACTCTTATCCAAGAACAGAACTCTTATGCAGGAGTAACGAACAAGCTCTTGGCACAAAAAGCCCGAAGGATATGCGTTGCCTATAACGACATGGAGAAGTTCTTTCCGGCAGAGAAGATTATCCTCACAGGTAATCCTATCCGCCAAAACCTGTTAACTTCCTGCATCGGCCGCGAAGAAGCACTCCGCTCTTTCGGACTTAGCCCCGAGAAGAAAACTATCTTGATATTGGGAGGTAGCCTGGGAGCACGCACCATTAATAATACCTTGACAAAAGGATTACCGCTTATACAGCAACACAGTGATGTGCAGTTTATCTGGCAAACCGGTAAATTCTATCACCGCGAAGTGACCGAAGCCGTAGCCAAAGCGGGAGAGATACCCAATCTGCATGTCACGGATTTCATTAAGGATATGGCTACCGCCTACACTGCCGCCGACTTGGTCATCTCCCGTGCAGGAGCAGGGTCCATATCAGAGTTTTGCCTGTTGCAAAAAGCCATCATATTGGTCCCTTCGCCTAATGTGGCAGAAGACCATCAAACAAAAAATGCACTGGCACTAGTGAACAAACATGCCGCTATTTATGTAAAGGATACGGAAGCTGAAGAGAAGTTGCTAAAGGTGGCACTGGAAACCGTCAGCGACGCAGAATTATTGAAGAACTTAAAAGAAAATATAGCAAAGCTCGCTTTAACGGACTCGGCAACGGTTATCGCTAAAGAAGTAATAAAACTTGCACAAAACCCATAAGTAAGACGAAAGCAATGAAGATAGAAAACATACAAGCAGTCTATTTCGTAGGTGCCGGCGGCATCGGGATGAGCGCCCTCGTGCGCTATTTCCTTTCCAAAGGGAAATTCGTAGCCGGCTACGACCGCACATCTACCCCGCTGACTGAATGCCTGATAGCAGAAGGCGCACAAATACATTACGAAGAGAACGCCGGCCTTATCCCCGAAGCTTGCAGGGATAAAGAGCATACCCTGGTAGTGCTCACTCCCGCCATCCCGCAAGAACATGCCGAGCTGGCATACTTCCGCGACAATGGCTTCGAAATACAGAAACGTGCCCAAGTACTGGGCACTATCACCCACTCCAGCAAAGGGCTTTGTGTGGCAGGAACTCATGGAAAGACAACCACCTCTACAATGGCTGCCCACCTGTTGCACCAATCCCACATAGGATGTACCGCCTTCCTCGGAGGAATATCAAAGAATTACGGAACAAATCTGCTGCTCTCTGCCGACAGCCCCTACACGGTTATCGAAGCAGACGAGTTCGACCGTTCTTTCCATTGGCTTTCTCCTTATATGTCTGTGGTGACCGCTACCGACCCGGACCATCTTGACATCTACGGCACAGAGCAAGCTTACCTGGAAAGCTTCGAGCATTACACCACTCTTATACAACCCGGTGGCGCCCTGCTCCTGCGCAAAGGCATTGCCCTGAAACCACAGGTACAAAAGAACGTCCGCATCTATACCTATTCCCGTGACGAAGGCGACTTCCATGCCGAAAACATCCGCATCGGAAACGGAGAAATCTTTATCGACTTCGTAGCCCCCGACACCCGCATCGCCGACATCCAACTGGGAGTACCCGTCAGCATCAACATAGAAAATGGCGTAGCAGCCATGGCACTCGCCCACCTCAACGGAGCCACCGATGAGGAAATCAAGCAAGGCATGGCAAGCTTCCGTGGAGTAGACCGACGCTTCGACTTTAAGATAAAGAACGAGCGGTTAGTCTTCCTCAGCGACTATGCCCACCATCCGTCGGAGATAAAACAAAGTGTGCTCTCTATGCGGGAGCTTTATAAAGATAAAAAAATTACGGCTATCTTCCAGCCACACCTTTATACCCGCACGCGGGACTTTTACCATGAATTTGCCGACAGTCTTTCCCTACTCGACGAAGTGATTCTGGTAGACATCTATCCTGCACGCGAGCAACCGATTCCCGGCATAACAAGCCGATTGATTTACGACAGCCTGCGACCGGGCATCGAAAAAACGATGTGTCGCAAAGAGGATATACCGGAACTGCTCCAACAAAAGCCAATCGAAGTACTGATTACTTTGGGAGCAGGGGACATCGACGATTATGTTCTCACCATTTGCAAAATACTAGAAAACCGATAAAGCTATGATTAAAAGAATCCTTCTATCCATTGTCATGCTGCTCCTCATAGCCTACCTCGTACTGGCTATCACGGCATTCAACAGCACGCCTGCCAATCAGGTATGCCGTGACATGGAGCTTATCATCAAAGACACGGTATATGCCGGCTTTGTCACCAAAGATGAGGTTGCAGGCATCCTGCAACGGAAGGGAATCTACCCCGTAGGGAAGAAGATGGAACGCATCCACACCAAGACCCTAGAAACCGAACTGGGCAAACATCCGCTAATAGATGAAGTGGAATGCTACAAGACCCCGAGCGGGAAACTCTGTGTGGAAGTGACCCAACGGATTCCTGTGCTACGCATCTTGAGCAATAACGGAGACAACTACTACATCGACAACAAAGGAACCGTGATGCCTCCCCAAGCAAAATGCATCGCACACCGGGCAGTGGCAACGGGAAATATAGAAAAGTCGTTCGCAGTGAAGGATTTATATAAGTTTGGTGTATTTTTGCAAAGCAATAAATTCTGGGATGCACAGATAGAACAAATACATGTGTTACCCGACCACACCGTCGAACTGGTCCCCCGGGTAGGCAATCATCTCATCTATCTCGGCAAACTGGAAGACTTTGAAAACAAACTCGGCCGTCTGAAAACGTTCTACCAAAAAGGGTTGAACAAAGTAGGATGGAACAAATATTCCCGTATCAGCCTTGAGTTCGGGAACCAGATTATTTGTACGAAAAGGGAAAAATAAACGAATGGATTAATTTATTGAAGAGAGATATGGCAACAACAGAATTTATCGCCGCTATAGAGCTAGGATCGTCTAAGATTACCGGTATCGCAGGAAGAAAGAATAGTGACGGAAGCATGCAGATATTGGCGTATGCACAGGAAAACTCTTCCTCGTGTATCCGCAAGGGAATCGTCTACAATCTGGACAAGACCGCTCAAAGCTTGACTTCGATTATCAACAGATTGGAAGGTGAATTGAAAAATTCAATCGCCAAAGTATATGTGGGCATCGGTGGACAATCGCTCCGTACTGTACGGAACGTAGTGAGCCGCGACTTAAAAGAAGAAACCATCATCTCCGAAGAACTGGTCAATGCCATCGGCGATGAAAACATTGCCGTTCCTCTGGTAGATATGGACGTGCTGGACGTAGCCCCCCAGGAATACAAGATAGGCAACAATTTGCAAGCAGACGCCGTGGGAGTAGCAGGAAGCCACATCGAAGGACGATTCCTGAACATCGTGGCCCGCTCCACCGTGAAAAAGAACCTGGAACGTTGCTTCGAGCAAGCTAAAATAGAAATAGCCGAGCAACTCATCGCCCCACTAGTCACCGCCAATGCCGTGCTCACCGAAAGCGAACGCCGCTCGGGCTGTGCTCTCATCGACTTCGGGGCGGACACCACTACCATATCCGTCTACAAAAATAACATCTTGCGGTTTCTCACCGTGTTGCCCATAGGCGGCACCAGCATCACCCGTGACATTACGACCTTGCAGATAGAGGAAGAAGAAGCCGAACGCCTGAAGATAAACTATGGAGATGTTCTCTATGAAGAAGAAGAGGGCGAAGCAGCTATCACCTGCCAACTGGAAGACGGGAGAAGCATAGAACTGGCAAAGCTCAATAACATCATAGAAGCACGCGCCGAAGAGATTATCTCCAACGTCTGGAACCAACTACAAATATCGGGATATGACGACAAACTGCTGGCAGGCATCATCATCACCGGCGGAGCATCGAACCTAAGGAACCTGGACGAACTGCTGCGTAAACGCACCAAGATAGAAAAGTTGCGTTCTGCCAAATTTGTCCGCAACACCGTGCACGGCTCGGGCAATCTGTTGAAAAAAGACGGAACCCTCAACACCCTACTCGGCCTCTTGTTTGAGGGAAACCAGAATTGTTGCCTGGTAGAAATCATTCCCCCAAAACCGGAAATAAAGCCTATCCCTCCCCTCAAGCCGGGCGAAACCACCACTGCCAAGCCAGTGGACATCTTTGAAGGCGACGAAGAGCTAAAGAGACAGGAAGAAGAAACCCGGAAAAAGAAGGAAGAGGAAGCCAAAGCCGCCAAAATCGCTGCTAAAGAAGCAGAGAAGCGTCGCAAAGAAGAAGAAAAGAAAAAGAAGAAACAAGCGGGTCCCAACTGGTTCCAACGGAAGATTGACTCGCTAACCAAGGAAATCTTCTCTGACGACGACATGAGATAATTCATAATGCGTAATTCATAATTCAACAAGATATGGACGAAATAGTAGAATTCGATTTCCCGACAGACTCACCCAAGATTATCAAAGTGATAGGTGTAGGCGGTGGTGGAGGTAATGCCGTAAACCACATGTACCGGGAAGGTATACATGACGTAACATTCGTTCTCTGCAATACGGACAACCAGGCATTGGCGGAATCGCCTGTGCCGGTAAAACTACAGTTGGGCCGTAATATCACCCAGGGGCTAGGAGCGGGAAACCGTCCTGAGCGAGCACGAGATGCCGCCGAAGAAAGCATAGACGACATCAAGAACCTGCTCAACGACGGCACTAAAATGGTGTTTATCACCGCCGGAATGGGAGGCGGCACAGGCACGGGCGCTGCACCTGTCATCGCCCGTATCGCAAAGGAGATGGACATCCTGACGGTAGGTATCGTCACCATTCCCTTTATTTTTGAAGGAGAAAAGAAAATTATCCAAGCATTGGACGGCGTGGAACGCATAGCCCAGCACGTAGATGCCCTGCTGGTTATCAATAACGAACGACTCAGGGAAATATATTCTGACCTCACCTTCCTGAACGCGTTTGGAAAGGCCGATGACACATTGTCCATCGCCGCCAAGAGTATTGCCGAAATCATCACCCTACGCGGAACGGTGAACCTCGACTTCGCCGATGTAAAAACTATCCTTAAAGACGGGGGAGTAGCCATCATGAGTACAGGATTCGGCGAAGAAGAAAACCGTGTCACCAAAGCCATTGACGACGCGTTGCACTCACCGTTACTGAACAACAACGATATATTCAACGCCAAGAAGGTGATGCTCAACGTTTCTTTCTGCCCGGCTTCCGAACTGATGATGGAAGAAATGAACGAAGTACACGAGTTCATGAGCAAGTTCCGCGAAGGCGTAGAAGTAATCTGGGGTGTGGCTATAGACGACACATTAGGCAAGAAAGTGAAAATCACTGTGCTTGCCACCGGTTTCGGCGTAGAAGACGTGCCCGGCATGGACAGCCTCCACGAAGCCCGTAGCCAAGAAGAGGAAGAACGCCAATTGCAACTGGAAGAAGAAAAAGAAAGGAATAAAGAACGTATCCGCAAAGCTTACGGCGAAAGCGCCAGCTCCATCGGCAGCAAGAATATACGGAAACGCCGCCATATCTATATCTTCAATGCAGAAGACCTGGACAATGACGATATTATTGCCATGGTAGAAGACTCGCCCACTTATCTGCGCGATAAGACTACACTAGGCAAGATTAAAGCAAAAGCCGCCCTCGAAGAGGAAATAGCAACAGAAGAGGCAACTGACAACAGCGGAGTTATCACCTTCTGATGCCCACGCCGGGAGAAAAACAAAAAGAATAAAACATTAAACTAACAACATAGCATCATGGATTTATTTGAGAAAGTCAGCGAAGACATTAAAAACGCAATGAAGGCAAAAGACAAAGTTGCCCTGGAGACTCTGAGAAACGTAAAGAAGTTCTTCCTGGAAGCTAAAACCGCTCCGGGAGCCAACGATACCCTGACAGACGACGCAGCCTTGAAGATTATCCAAAAACTGGTGAAGCAAGGCAAAGATGCCGCCGAGATTTATGTAGGGCAAGGTCGTCAAGACCTCGCTGACGCCGAACTGGCACAAGTGAAGGTGATGGAAGCTTACCTGCCCAAGCAGATGTCTGCCGAAGAGCTGGAAGCTGCTTTGAAAGAAATCATCGCCGAAACAGGAGCAACAAGCGCCAAAGACATGGGTAAAGTGATGGGCGTAGCATCCAAAAAACTCGCCGGAAAGGCTGAAGGACGCGCTATCTCTGCCAAAGTCAAAGAATTGCTGGGATAAACCAAAAGAAAGTGAAAGAGGTAAAGGAGTGAATTGGCAACTCTTTTACCTCTTTTTCTTTGCACCCCTCCCCTCTCCACTTTTCTTCTCCAACTTATTCTATTCTTTCCCTGCTACTTTTGCCCTCTTAATTTCTACCTTTTACCTTTTTCCCCGAACTCTCTTTTGTTATCATTTCAAGAGAATAAATAGATAAAAACAATGCCAGAGATGTGATATTAAAACTTTTTGCATATATTCGCAGCCAATCAAGTATCAACACGTATCGTTTACAAACAGAAAGGTAACATGAAATTATCCCTTTTTGCAAATAAAAGCAGGACAGATGGAGACATCGGACTGCAAGTAGATGGCGAACTCTTCAAAGCCCCCTTCGGCAGCTACTTTGTAGAATATCGCGCCGGAGTATTCAACGGTTCGGGGCTGAGCATGAAGGATAACAACGACGCCAACGAAGGAGCGGCGGGTTATGAAACTATCTGCACCGTAGGAGCCGCCTACCACATTGCCCCCAAGACACGTATCATGTTCAACTACGTACATTATAATTATAAGAAGGACACATCCGTAAACGAAATCTGGGCACAGTTGCAGCTAGGCTTCTAACTCATTCAGTTCCCAGTCTCCCTCTCCCCTTGCCACTCTCAATCGAAGAGTTCTTTCAGCACTTCGAGAGATTTCAGCACAGGAAACTCCGGCAGATGCAAGCGGTAATAATCATTAATGATGTCGAGGCATCGGGCTCTTTCCACACGGTTCATGGCGAAAAGATGCATCGTGTCATAGTTCATCCGCATGAGTTGGCGTAAGCGACCCGCCTCTTCGGGATGGATGTAGTAAGCATGTGACTGGGGACGAACACTACTAAAGCAAGCATTCAACAGGTCGAAATAATCTCCTTCCCGATAATCCTCCAGATTGGGATAAAGTCCCAGAAAACGGGAAAGCCGCATCAAGAAAACGAGATGAAAATTAGCATATCCTTTGCGGCATTCATCCAGCCAAATGAGCGAATGGCGTAGGTAAGCAAACAAAGGACGGTTCTCCGCCTCTTCACGAACCGCGCGATAGAGGAATTCTGAAAGAAACAGAGCGATGGAAGATTTATAAGGGTCATAAGGAATGGACGAATAAGGATAGTAAGACTTCGCTTCACGAATGTGGTAAAGCGTAGTATTGGGACGGTAGTCCGCCTCGAACTCTATCAAAGACAACGGCTGAAACAGCACCGATTTCACCGCCGCTTTCCGGCTACGGGGCACGCGGACAAGATAAGAAACCCTTCCCAACAGGTCGGTATACATCTCTACAATCAGAGAAGTATCATTATACTTGAGTGTATGGAGCACTATTCCCAATGTCTTTTGCAGCATATCCGTTTTCTGTTCATTTCAAACTGATAACAAAGCTACAAAAAATTATCCAACGGCAGGCAAGCTTTTAACTTTCAACTAGATAGTTTTACAACACCTACCGACCTCCTACGGTCCCGGTCATCTTATTTTCATAACCCGCTTGATTTATCGAACGGATAAGGCTCACTCTCTCTTGTTATTCCCAATTTAGAAGGAATGAGAAGCCAAACAAGCGAACTCTATATGCCTATATATTAAGCTATTACAGTTTCCTATTTTCCCCTCCTTAGGAAACAATCGTTTCTTCACGAGGAAACAACCATTTCTTTACGAAGACATTCTAGTTTCCATGCGAGGATACGACAGTTTCTCTGTATGGAAACGAAACTGCCTATGAACGAGGAATAGGTAGCCATCTCTATATATAATAAGGTGTATACACCTTCTCCCCCTCTTTGCCACCCGGTACAGCGAAGATTACCTATCAAAAAAGAAGCAGTTATATCTCATTGATAATCAACCATAAGCAAGAAGAAAGGAGAAAAAGATTAAAAAATAACGCATTTTTTTGCTACAATTATTTGTCATTTTCAAAAAAGTGCTTACCTTTGCATCCGCAATCGAGAAACAAACTCTGTTTGGAGAAAGCAAAAGCAGAAATGCAAAACAGGATGGCCCGTTCGTCTATCGGTTAGGACGCAAGATTTTCATTCTTGAAAGGGGGGTTCGATTCCCCCACGGGCTACAAGTTAAAAGAATAAAGAACTAAAAAATAGATTAGTCGAGATGGCAAATCATAAATCATCACTGAAAAGAATCAGACAAGAAGAGACTAGAAGACTTCATAACAGATACTATGGTAAGACCATGAGAAACGCTGTTAGAAAACTTCGCGCTACTAGCAACAAATCAGAAGCGGCTGCTATGTACCCGGGTGTTGTTAAATTGTTGGATAAGCTTGCAAAAGTAAATGTAATCCACAAGAACAAAGCCAACAACTTGAAGTCTAAGTTAGCTATTTATGTTAATAAGCTGGCTTAACAACTTAATGGAATAATAAAGGTTTTATTATATTTTTTTTATTTAAGGGCTAGACTTTTTAAGTTTAGCCCGTTTTGTATGTATGCCCCTCAACGCAAGGAGTTTACTGCAAATATCTATTCTGAGTTTATTCTTCATTTTTCACGTTTCATTCTTCGCTAACTCGATAATATTCACTATATTTGCTCTGTTATTATAACTTAGAAAGGCAATTATGAGCGAAGAACAAATCACTCCCAATAACGGGTCCTATTCTGCCGATAGTATCCAGGTATTGGAAGGACTTGAAGCAGTCAGAAAACGTCCCGCGATGTACATTGGAGACATCAGTACGAAGGGACTTCACCATTTGGTATATGAAATCGTTGATAACTCCATTGACGAAGCACTGGCAGGATATTGCGACCACATCGAAGTAACCATCAACGAAGATAACTCAATCACTGTACAAGACAATGGGCGCGGTATCCCGGTAGATTTCCACGAAAAGGAACAAAAGTCTGCATTAGAAGTAGCCATGACCGTGTTGCACGCCGGAGGTAAATTCGACAAAGGGTCGTACAAAGTATCCGGAGGTTTGCACGGCGTAGGTATGTCTTGTGTGAACGCGTTATCTACTCACATGGTTACGCAAGTATTCCGCGATGGAAAGATTTATCAGCAGGAATACGAGATAGGTAAACCGCTGTATCCGGTGAAAGAAGTTGGCAGGTCGGAACATACCGGAACGAAACAACAGTTCTGGCCCGACGACAGCATATTCACCGAAACGGTATACGACTATAAGATTCTGGCATCCCGCCTACGCGAGTTGTCATATCTGAATGCCGGACTACGCATCTCCCTGACCGACCGCCGCGTGATGAACGAAGACGGCAGCTTTAAAAGCGAAGTGTTTTATTCTGAAGAAGGCTTGAGAGAATTTGTACGTTTCATCGAGTCTTCCCGCGAACACCTTATCAACGATGTTATCTACCTGAATACTGAAAAGCAGGGAATACCCATCGAAATAGCCATCATGTACAACACGGGATTCTCCGAAAACGTGCACTCCTATGTGAACAACATCAATACGATTGAAGGAGGTACCCACTTGGCAGGTTTCCGCCGGGCACTGACTCGTACGTTGAAGAAATATGCCGAAGACAGCAAGATGCTGGAAAAAGTGAAAGTGGAAATCACAGGCGACGACTTCCGTGAAGGATTGACTGCGGTAATATCTGTGAAAGTAGCCGAACCCCAGTTTGAAGGACAGACGAAAACGAAACTGGGAAATAACGAAGTGATGGGAGCCGTAGACCAAGCCGTAGGCGAAGTGCTGGCTTACTATCTGGAAGAACATCCGAAAGAAGCAAAAATAATCGTAGATAAAGTGGTGCTTGCCGCCACAGCCCGCCACGCTGCCCGCAAGGCACGCGAAATGGTGCAACGCAAATCTCCGATGTCCGGAGGAGGATTGCCGGGTAAACTTGCCGACTGCTCGGACAAAGACCCTGAAAGATGCGAACTCTTCCTCGTCGAGGGAGACTCGGCAGGCGGCACAGCAAAGCAAGGCAGGAACCGTGCTTTCCAAGCTATCCTGCCGTTGCGTGGTAAGATTCTGAATGTGGAAAAAGCCATGTATCACAAAGCTCTCGAAAGCGATGAAATCCGTAATATCTATACCGCCCTCGGTGTGACCATCGGGACGGACGACGACAGCAAGGCCGCCAATATTGACAAGCTGCGCTACCATAAAATTATCATCATGACCGATGCCGATGTCGATGGTTCTCACATCGACACGCTTATCATGACTTTCTTCTTCCGCTATATGCCGCAGATTATCCAGAATGGTTATCTGTATATCGCTACTCCCCCGCTCTACCTTTGCAAGAAAGGAAAAGTGGAAGAATATTGCTGGACCGACGCACAACGCCAGAAGTTCATCGACACGTATGGCGGCGGTTCAGAAAACGCAGTTCATACACAGCGCTACAAAGGTTTGGGAGAAATGAACGCCCAACAATTGTGGGAGACGACTATGGACCCGGAAAACCGTATGCTGAAACAAGTCACTATCGACAACGCTGCAGAAGCCGACTATATCTTTTCCATGCTGATGGGAGAAGACGTGGGACCGCGCCGCGAGTTTATCGAAGAGAACGCAACGTACGCTAATATCGACACATAAACCATAGAATTTTATTAATAATCACCTCACATCTTACAACGAAGAAGCGCCGGCTGACGAAAGAAAATCTTTCGGACCGGCGCTTTTTCATTGCTATGCCTTCGATGCTTGGTTCACTTAACCTGCCCTAACGTTCCACTACCCTGCGGAAACGCCGGACAATCTGCTCGCCCATATTGACACGCGTACTATCTACCTGCCGAACAGCCGTGGGAGTGACAGCATCTTTGTATTTTGCTTTCCCGATGCGGAACTTCATCTTGTCGAGATTGCCCGAGATGTTAACACCTGCTTTAAAGGGAAGGGGCGATTTGAGAATGGAAATATGATAATTGAAATTCATATCCAACCCTTGCTGCCCACCGACTGCCGCGCGGTAGCGGTCTATCTCCACAAGGAAAGGATAAACAGTAACTACGCCGTCGTCGACGGTGATATTTACAGATATGCTGTCGAATACATTCTCTTTTTTATTCTTAAACATGAGCATCTTGGCTATCTCGGCAAAGGTTTCTCCATCCATCAGCACAAGGCTATCTCCCTTGATATGCATCGCCGAGCGCAGTGTAGGGATGCGGATATTCATGGAAGAATCGAGCCGCGCCTCTGCCGCCACGTCAAACTGTACCCGTCCTTTGAACGAACGCAACATAGGGACGATGGTGTCCAGTGAAGGAATGAAATCTACCAGTTTCGCTACGTTGATGTCCCGTATCTTGAAGTCGAACCCTGCATATCCTCCCTCGGGAGTGGAGGCTTTATACACGATGACCGTCTTCATATCTGCATCCAATGCGCGCATAGTAAGGTTCTTGAGATGGACTGCTTGCTTCTTCACATCCACTTCGCCGTGTACGTCCTCGAATGTCATCTTGTCGAATATTACTTTTTTGAGATTGGTCTGTAACTCAAAGTTAATGTTCTCCGGAACGACAAAGAGTTTCATCTGGTCGGGAACCGTATCTGTGACTACCTCCATCGTGTCTTCGGGGAAGGAGAAAGAATTTATCAGTTGATTGCAGTCAATCAGGTCGGAACTGACGGAGAGGTGGGCGGTCAACTGTCCGTTCCGGGTCATGGCACGGTAGAGTCCCATGACATCTCCCGTTGCCGTAAGGTCCGAACGTCCCAAGCGGACAGTGGCATTTTTAAGGGAGATTTTACGATGGCCTACGGTTACGGCTGTCTTTTCCAAGCGGATAGGAAGTCCGAAAGCAGGTGTGCGCGCCCAAAGGCGGTCGAAGCCTACAATGCCGCGGGGAATCCAGATGGAGTCGTTCCACTTCTCTGCCTGCATCTTGATGCCCGCCACATTCATAGCCAAGCGAGTGTCCACTGCTTTAAAGAAAAGGGAATCAGCACGGAGTGAGAACTCGATGCGAGGCTTGGCGGCATCTTTCTTTCTCGGTCCAAGGGCAGCCTCTGCCTTGGTATGTGCGCTATAAAGTCGAAGGGAATCGCCCATGAGAGAAGCACGCAACTTATTAGCTTCGAGGTCACATTGCAAGGAGACAATGTGGGTGGTATCCTGCGGATTGGTAGAAGTGACCTTTGCCACAAGCCGTTCAATATCCGAAGATACCTTCTTACTGCGGAGTACAAGACGGTTGATGTCCATCTTCGCTTGCAAGGTTTCGTTGTCACGGAACAAGAGAGTAGCATCTCCCAGAAAATCAAAGTTCTTTGCCGTATCCTTCAATTGGAAATCGGCAAGATGAAGCCTTCCTCCCATCTTGATACATCCCAAGTCTTGATTGCGCAGGGAAGATAGCCGGCATTTCAGTTTCAAGTCGGCATCGAGTTTACCCCGGATGGTGACGCTTTCCTGAAGAGGGAACGTCTTTGCCAGCGCATCCAGGTCCACTTCGGAACGGGTATGAAAGCTAATCAGAGGATCATCCAGCAGGGCTTCCACTTTAGCATCCGCCAATATTTCCGTATGTGCCCCTTTGAAATGCAGGATTTTCAGGTTGAGGAAAGAAGGTTGCCGGCGCATCAGGTCCACATAAGCGTCGAAGTCGGCGGTGAAGGCGTCAATACCATAAGGCAGTCCGGCGTATTGCGCGGAAGCATCCTTTACCAATATCTTCAACGAGATAGCAGGCAGTTTCTTTTCGCCATAGACTCCCTTCACCGTGCCGGATACCGTCACTTCCCCACGGGCGGACACCTTATTATCTTTCACGTAAGCTTTGGGAATCATATTCAATACAGTTTCCACCGAAGGGGTATGCAATCCATAGGTCAGGTCCATGCCGATGGTCTTCGCCACGGTATCGCGCCGGAACGCTCCCTGCACATCCAACTCCACACCGTTGACGGAAAGCCGTGTATCTTTCAGCTTCCACACTGCCGTGCGACGGTCCACGGTTATATCGGTTTGCAGGGAAGTGGCGACTTTATTCACCAACAACTCTCCCTCTTGCCAGAAGAGAATATTCTTGTTATCAAAAGAAAGGCCTAGCGTGGATACGCCTTTGGTCAAGGAAAGACGTAAGCGTAGGTTAGCATCCGTCAGGCGGGAATAGACATCTGTATTGCGGTCGTCAAAGACGACATTGGCATGTTTCAGACGGACACGGCGTATATCGATCTCGCTTGCAAAATCGGAACCGGATGTTTCTTCTTCGGTCGCCAGCGTATCGGCGGAAGCCTTTGTCACTTCCCAGTTAGCCTTCCCCGCCTTATCCCGGTAGGCATAGACAGAGACATTTTCCAGCGAAAGATTATAAATGCAAATCTTCTTCTCCCGCAAGTAAGCCAGAGGATTCACTGTGAGCACACATTCTTTGAAAGACAACAGAGAGTCGGTCTTTACAAAACTCGTGTCGCGAAAGGCTTTGGAGACAAGCGACCCTTCCTCGAGTTTCAAGCCGAACTTGGGGAAAGTAGAGAAAAAAGTGAGTTCCACGCTTTTCATTTTCAGTTCGGCATTCAAGGCGTGGTTGGCAGCCTGCACTACCACGGGGGTCAGTTTGCGGGGAGTAAAAACGAAATTCACCGCAAAGGCAATCACTCCTGCCAGCAAGACAATCAGGGCTGCCAGAACGATACCGCTTATCTTCAGTATTTTCCGTGCTTTTTTTCTATTCATATATTCCAGTATTCTCCCGCCCGTCTTAAATCATTTTCTGCTTCCGCAGCTCGTCTGCCACCAATTCAAGCTCTTCATACCACTCTTTGCCGAACTTCCGGATTAAAGGTTCTTTGAGAAACTTATAGAGAGGCATGTCTTCTTTCTTACCCAGCAACACGGCAGCCTTGCAAACATTCCACCGATGGTAGTTGACCGCCTGGAAGGGACCGTAATCTCCCACCCGGATGGGATACAGATGGCATGACACAGGCTTATAGAATTTTGTTTTTCCTTCGCGGTACGCCTTCTCGATGGCGCAATAGCAACAGCCTTTTTCGTCGTAACAGGTAAATACACAATCTTTTCCGTTCACAATAGAAGTCACCAAGTCGCCTTCGGGGTCGGTATACACTACGCCTTGTCTGTCAATGACGGCGCGCGCCTCGGGCGAGAGCTGTTCCCACACTACCGGCAACACTTCTTCCAACTTCTCCACTTCTTCCAACTCCACCGGCGCCCCGGCATCGCCCTCGATGCAACATCCGCCTTTGCATGCGGAGAGGTCGCAAAAGAACATCTCGCGAAACACATCCAATGAAACCACTACATCACCTATCTGAACCATACTCTAATCAAAAACTATGAAAGACAAAAAAGAGGATGTGCCAAAACCTTTTTCATAGCTTTAGACACACCCCCGGATAACTTAATCTATCAAGGTATACCCTTTTATTTAATCAATACCTTTCCGTTCATTTCAGCAGGAACCTCCAAGCCCATTATCTTGAGGATAGTAGGAGCTACGTCTGCCAAACGACCATCTTCTACGGTGGCTTCCTTGTTCTCCGTCACGTATACGCAGGGAACAGGGTTGAGTGAGTGAGCGGTGTTGGGTGTGCCGTCTTCGTTCAGTGCATGGTCGGCATTTCCGTGGTCGGCGATGATGATAGCTTCGTAGCCTTGTGCTTTGGCAGCTTCGATTACGTCTTTCACGCAAGCATCCACAGCTACTACGGCTTTCTCGATAGCATCGTAAATACCCGTATGACCCACCATGTCGCCATTGGCAAAGTTGACAACCACAAAGTCATATTTGTTTTCGTTGATGGCAGCCACCAGTTTGTCTTTCACTTCATAAGCGCTCATTTCAGGTTTCAGGTCGTAAGTAGCCACCTTGGGAGAAGGAACCAGGATGCGGTCTTCGTTCTCATACGGAGTTTCGCGTCCGCCGTTGAAGAAGAAGGTAACGTGAGCATACTTTTCTGTCTCGGCAATGTGCAACTGCTTCAAACCTTTGGAAGCGATGTATTCTCCCAGCGTGTTTACTACGTTTTCCTTATCGAAAAGGATGTGCACACCCTTGAAGGAAGCGTCGTAAGGAGTCATACAATAGTATTGCAAACCGGGGATGGTGTGCATGCCTGCTTCGGGCATATCTTGTTGGGTCAGCACCATTGTCAGTTCTTTCGCACGGTCGTTGCGGTAGTTAAAGAAGATAACCACATCGCCTTCCTTGATCGTTCCGTCGAAGTTTGCATTGGAAATAGGCTTGATGAACTCGTCCGTCACGCCCTCGTCGTAAGACTCCTGCATAGCCTGAACCATGCAAGCGGCCTTCTTTCCTTCACCATTCACCAGCAGGTCGTATGCTTCTTTCACGCGTTCCCAACGTTTGTCGCGGTCCATTGCGTAGTAGCGTCCCACGATAGAAGCAATCTTTCCGGCAGAGTGGGCACAGTGGGCTTCCAACTGTTCGATGAAGCCTTTACCACTCTTCGGGTCGGTGTCGCGACCGTCCATAAAGCAGTGGATAAAAGTGTTCTCGATGTTATATTCTTTAGCGATGTCGCAAAGTTTAAAGAGATGTTCGAGTGAGCTATGTACACCTCCGTCAGAAGTCAATCCCATGAAGTGAACGTTCTTTCCGCTTTCTTTCGCATACGTGAAAGCAGCAACTATTTCGGGATTCTGGAGGATGCTGTTGTCTGCACAAGCACGGTTTATCTTCACCAAGTCTTGATAAACCACACGGCCTGCGCCGATGTTGAGGTGTCCTACTTCAGAGTTACCCATCTGTCCGTCGGGCAAACCTACGTTTTCGCCGCTTGCCTGGAGTTGGGAATGAGGATAAGTGTTTGTCAGATAATCCCAGTAGGGAGTGGGAGTGTTGAAGATTACGTCGTCTTTCTTTTGGTCGCCTAATCCCCAACCGTCGAGGATCATTAAAAGGGCTTTCTTGCTCATAATATTTCAGTATTAAAATTATCACTCTGATTTCCGGTTGCAAAGGTACAAAAAAGATGAGTACACAAACGCTTAATCTATGTTAAGTTAAAGAACCGTACACACCGGCAGCTTGAATATTTTCTTTACTTTGTGCCCAGACTACAAATGTTTTATCTTAAATTTAATAGTATGAAAACGACACTACTGTGCATTTTACTCGCACTATCGGGTCTGCTATCAGCACAAACCATCGACAACCCGTCTTTCAAAGCCCGCACGGGCAGCATTGCCACTATCACACGTATCGAACGTAACCCCGGGAATACCCGCGTATATGTCCATGTCGTCTACCGTCCTCATTGGTGGATTAGCATAGACGGAGACGATTATCTGGAAGATACAGCCACCGGAAAAAGATACATGTTCAGAAGTGCGGAAGGCATCGAAGTGAAGAAAGAAGTCTATCTGCCCGATTCGGGAGAAATGGACTATGTGCTCCTCTTCGACCCCCTGCCCAAAGAGACAAAGACCATCCACTTTATCAGTCCGGGCACTTCTACCGAATGGAACACTTATGATATTTCTCTGATTCCCCAAACCGGAAAAAACGTTCCTCCTCTGCATGCTGTCCGAGGGAATTGGTTCGGGACAGAAGATTCGAGTACCTGGAAATACGGTATTTATGACTCTCTCACCCTGATGAACAACCGCATATACACCAACGAAAGCATCCGCAAGAAAGGAAAACGAATTGAACTTACCGTAAAAGATAAACAGACGGGAGAAACAACCACTCTCCTATTGACTCCGCAGAAAAACGGCACTTGCAAAATACGCACTGACAAGGCAACCGAGCAAGTGTATAGCCGACAGAGAATGCCGGCAAAGACCATAGCAGCAGAAGCCGATTTCCAACAATTCTTCCGCACAGACACGGCTTGCCTGCAAGGATATATTGACGGCTACGACCCTCGCCTGGGATTCGACACAGGGATTATATACCTGGAGAATTCCCTCACCCGCGAAGATTATCCCACCGTAGTACAAATTGAACCGGACGGAAGCTTTTGCTGCAAGTTTGTTCTCAACCATCCGGTAGAATCCAGTGTGGTTGTGACAAACTGCCATTTCTCCTTTTACATAGAACCCGGGCAAACACTCACTTTATACATAGACTGGGAAGATATACTAGCACGCAACCGCGCATGCAATTACTACTTCCCTATCAAGAATACTGCCTACATGGGTCCTTCTGCCGCCCTTTCCTATCTATTGAATGACTTCAGTAAACTTGTGTTCTATCGCTACGAAGATTTATCCAAATCGCAAAAGACACTGACGCCCAATGAGTACCGGGAACACATGAAGCCCTTCATCGCCCGTTGGAAGCAAGTAACCGACTCGCTAAGCCGCATATACCAGCCTTCTGCCAAAGCAGTGCACTTAATCAACAATAAAACTGCTTTGCAGATAGGAACCGCCTTCTTTGAATATGCCATGCAGAGAGACTATTATGCCAAACAAGACACCACCAACGCTGCCCTGCAAGTGGTAGAGGATGATTCTTACTATGACTTCCTCCCTAAAATGCCGCTTAATGACGAAACAATGTTGGCAAGCACACATGCCGAAGTGTTTCTTAACCGCTTTGAATATATGAACCCCTTGAGAAAGGCACGTTACCACTACCCCCAAAGCCAATCATCAGACAGCATCTCTTATACTTATCCTGAGAAGACTTTGTTAGTTTTCCTCAAAGAAAAGGGAGTAAAGCTGAACGCCGCCCAGGAAGCTCTGAGACGGAAACAAGAAAAGCTGGCTGGAGTCACCGTAAAGATTAAGTGGGAAGAGCTTGCGCAAGAGCACCAGCAGATAAGCGACCTTTTAAAGAAAGAAGGGAAGCTGGTAGACGAATACAGAAAATATCTCCAAAGCCTTCCTCAAGAAGAAGAAGACCCGCAGGAAGAGATACGAAAAAAAGAGAAAAACGACAAAATGCACATAGGCGTATATCAAGACTATGAGCAACAAAGAGACGAGATTATAGCCCGGTTATGCAACGAACCTAATCTGTTACTCTGGCAGATAGCCAAAGTGCGCCAGCTTAACTACCACTTAGGTAATATCGAAACCAACCGGCTGGCACGTGAATATGTGGATAGCCTCAAACAACAATTCAGCCAACCTTTCCTTATAGCAGAAGCAGAACGAATGTGCGTCAAAACACATCCCGAGGAAGATGCCACATCTTACCAACTCCCCCAAGGCAAGGCAACGGAGATCTTCCGTAACATCATCAAGAACCATCCGGGCAAAGTGCTGTTTGTAGACTTCTGGGCGACTACGTGCGGTCCCTGCCGTAGCGGAATAGAAGCTACCGCAAACTTGCGCAAGAAATATAAAGACCACCCGGAGTTTCAGTTTATCTACATCACCGGAGATAAAGATTCTCCCGAAGGTGACTACAAACAATATGTGGAAAAGCACCTGAAAGGCGAAGCGAGCTACTACGTCAGTGACACAGAGTTTAACTACCTCCGCCAATTATTCCACTTCAACGGCATTCCCCATTATGAGTTAGTGGAGAAAGACGGTAGCATTTCCTTCAAAGACGTACATACTTATAACTTAGAAGAATATTTAATTGAACATTTCCCATTACATCATAAATAATAAAACAGCCTGCTACCTTCACAGGTAGCAGGCTGCACCGTTGTTTTTAAACTTTTCTTTAAGAGAGTCTTTCAAGAGACTCCGTTCAAATTAAAAAGAGAATATTAGAGAGAAAATTGTCAATTCTTATATGCTCGTACTCTTCTTCCGCTTGTTCAAAGGAATAGAAATACCCAAGAAAGCATTTACGCTCTTAGAGTTCTCGCCCAGGAACATGTAGTCTGTACCTACGAACAACGGTCCCAACTTCACTGCCAGACCGAAAGACTTTCCGGCACTTTGTATCATAGAGTAGCTGGCTGCCACATTGAACCAACTCTTGGGACGGATGTTGGCGGAAAGAGTGATTTCCGATAATGTCTTAGGTTTGGTGAAACGAGTCGTGGAAAGAGCTCCCACTACCAACCAGTTATTCAGAAGAGCATATTCTGCACCGAATACTAATGTAGAGTGGAGAGAGGTAGAACGAGACTTGGCTTCGTTTTCATCTACTTTCAATCCTAGCAAATCGTAGTTCAACACCTCGCCATCCTGAACAATATCGAGGAACTCTTGATAGTTATTTGCATCATACTTTCTGGACTGCTGAGCCGTAGCCACCTTTGTGCTTCCCTTCGACCAGGACATAAATCCTAAATCAAGTACCGCAGCCGAAACAGTCAGGTTATTAAGAATACGGTAGGAAGCTCCCAAGTCGATAGCACCACCATAACCGGCAATACCGAAACCATTGAAATCGAACTCATCAATAAAACCATTATCGTTCTCGGTCAGGTCCATTCCTTTGAAAGAGCTTTCCAGACGGGCATCTACGTCGATAGAAGCACTGCTGTTCTGCCATGTATTGGGGTCCATAATATTACCATTGCCCTGTGTAGCAGATATTCCAATCTTATTCACGTCCAATTTCAGGTTTCCGGCACCCAGAAGAAGTTTCACTTTACCACCTACCGTCAAGCGGTCGTTGATGGCACGTGCATAGCCAATTCCCACTTCCGCGTAGGCATTAATCTCAAGTTTTTCTTTTTCAATTGAATGGTTAAGGTCAGAAAGAGAAGTGATTCCTTCTTCTTTGTTCATAGCCCGCATAAAATCAAACATGCTTCGGGGTACTTCCGCACCTACATCTACGCGCGCGCCTACATTGAATGACCAGAAATTCTTTCCCTTATACCAACCGAAAGAAAGGATGTCTGTATTCACATTGACATTCAATCTGTTCTGATCGGACAAACGATTATAGAAATCATTATTATTAAAGAAGTCTTCATCGGAATCAATCACATCGAAAATATCCTGTGTTCCCAACGAATTGGAACTTGCCGAAACATTCAAAGCTCCTATAGCAGGAAGATTGAAATACCCCCTTGTAGGTGTCAACGCCGGGTTGAGTTGCATTCTGTAAGTCACTCCTTCCATAAAATAAGAAGTGCGAAGGAATTGTGCATGTGCTGAAACAACGAAGAAGCAAAGCAGAAACAATACACCGGCAATCTTTGCGGACAAAAGAAATTTGTTTGTTGCCATGATTTTAGACTTTTTAATTGTTATGTTAGTGAATGCAAATATAGCAGTTTAAATAACATAAAAAAACACATGATAGCCTTTTTTCCACATATCTGGCAATAAACATCTCCTATA
>JAUUNK010000017.1 GCA_030844565.1 Bacteroides ovatus | reverse complement strand
TATTCATATCGTTTCCATGTCTATGCCTTAGACAACTGCGATTGGAATGAAATGACCTTAAAATGGAATAACGCTCCTAAACTGGATAGGGAACAGATGCGAATAACCCAAGTAGGGAACACCGCACATGTAGCAGGAGAAATCGTAGTCGATAAAAATGCTTCATATCATCAGCTTGATGTTACTAAACTGATACGTAAGTGTAAACAAAAAGAGATCACTTTCGTGTTGATAAGGGAGCTCCGACAATTGGGCGATGATTCGGACAATGGTAAAAGTTGTTATTGGGATACGAAAGAATCTAATCATAAGCCGATATTATCGATTTGGTAACATAAACCAGGTAACCGTATGAGTTTACTCTCTTTTCGTACAATCCTCTTATATTATATTTCTTTTTTGAAGACTTTTGTTCAGCTTATTCAATAATTAAATCTTATGTATAAATGAAAAACAATCAATTAAAACTAATCTTGCCGGCCATTTTCCTAATGATTATGGTAGGCATACATGCGCAAAATGTACGGGTGACAGGTGTTGTGTCTGACGCACAAAGCCCATTGATTGGAGTGAATGTCCATGTGAAAGGAGGTACCACCGGTGTGATTACCGATATGAATGGAAAATATTCTATTGAAGTACCTTCTAATGCCACACTTGTATTCTCCTATATAGGTTATGCAGATCAAGAGCATAAAGTAGGTAATCGGAAAGTTATCGATGTAACCATGTCCGAAGACTCTAAATTACTGGAAGAAATCGTGGTAGTGGGTTACGGTTATCAAAAGAAAAGCGATATCGCTACTTCCGTTGCTTCCGTCAAGACTGATGAGATGAAAAGTTTCCCGGCAGGGAATGTGGGGGATATGCTCCGTGGACGTGTGGCGGGAGTTAATGTAACAAGTTCATCAGGCAGACCCGGATCTGCTCCTACCATCACCATCCGTGGAAACCGTTCTATCAGTGCACAAAACACGCCATTGTATGTTATTGACGGTTCAGTATCAAGTAGTGAAGAATTCAGTACCTTAAGTGCGGAAAGCATTGAGTCTATCGAAATTCTGAAAGATGCAGCTTCTCAAGCCATTTATGGTGCACGAGCCAGCGACGGTGTAATTCTTGTAACAACCAAACGTGGTATGCAAGGTAAAATGGAAGTGAATTATAACGGTTATGTAGGTATTCAGTCTTTATGGCGTAACTTCGATTTTTATTCTCCACAAGAATATATGATGCTTCGAAGAGAAGCAATGGCAAACGATAAAGGTATTATTGACGCCCGCGAAATCTCTGTTGCAGAGGCTTTAAGCGACGAAATAATGAGTGAAGTCTGGGCGAACGGAGAGTTTGTCAACTGGGAAGATATGATGTTGAAGAATGCTCTTTACCAGAACCATGATTTAACCGTACATGGCGGAACTGACAAACTCCGTGTTTCAGCCTGCCTCAATTACTTTGATCAAGACGGTATGGTAACGACCGGCTCGGGATATAAAAAAGCAGCTTTCCGCCTCAATGTAGACTATAAAGTGAACAAATGGGCTAGTTTCGGAGTAAATACTTCCTATGCATTATCCAAAAGTGAACGTGAAGATGGAAATTTTACGGAGTTCATTACCCGTACTCCGCTGGCTAAAGTATATAATGCAGATGGTAGTTATACTAAATATATCGACACTGCCAACGATGTTAACCCACTTTACAGAGCACAGAATTATGCACGCAAAATAACGAATAACAGCTACCGTGTCAATATCTTCTTGGAATTGAAACCTTTCAAAGGATTTAATTATCGTTTAAATACTTCTTTCTATAACAGACAGCAGGAAGATGGAGAAGTGAAAGGTGTCAATTATCCCGGTGGAGGAGCAACTGCCAAACTAACCAATAACGAACAGAGAAATTATCTGATAGAAAACATCTTCACTTATGAGGTTCCGATAAAAAAACAACAGCATAAACTGACGCTTACTGCCGTACAGTCGGTAGACCATTCCCAAACGAAAGGACTGGGATATGCTACGAGTGACTTACCTATAGACATGGACTGGGATTTTATATCCAACGGTCAATTTTCCGGCACACCTACGAGAACATTCTCTGAAAATAACTTGGTATCTTTCATGGGACGTGCTTCTTACATCTTTATGGATAGATACATTATGAATGTAGCTATCAGACGAGATGGTTCAAGCCGCTTCGGCAAGAACAACAAATGGGGTACATTCCCTTCTGTAGCCCTGGCATGGCGTGCAAACCAAGAAAGTTTCCTGCGTAATGTGTCATGGATCGATAATTTAAAACTTCGTTTGAGTTATGGCATTGTAGGTAACCAAAATGGAATTGGCAACTATACAACACTTGGTTTAACAGATCAAGAACGCTATGAATTCGGTGACAACTCATATATGGGTTATCTTCCCGGAAAAGAGCTTTCAAACCCTAATTTAAAGTGGGAACAATCACGCACAGCCAATATAGGCCTTGATTTTGGCTTCTTCAACAATCGTTTGTCAGGTACAATTGAATACTATAATACCAGAACGACAGACCTGATCGTTAAGCGTGAAATAAACTCTGTCTTAGGATATGAACAGATGCTTGATAATTTGGGAGAAACCAAATCACATGGTATTGATATCAGTCTCAACGGCGACGTCTTCCGTACAAAGAATTTCACATGGAGTTTAGGAGCTAATTTCAGTCAGTATGCTAATGAAATAGTAAAGATTGACAATCAGGTCGATGAAAACAGCAAACCGTTGAGCCAACCGGGTAATAGTTGGTTTGTAGGTAAACCTATACATGTTTATTATGACTATTTACCGGACGGTATCTATCAGTATGATGATTTCGATATCAAACGAAATGCTTACGGCAAATTGGAATATACATTGAAACCGACAATTGATACCGATGGTGATGGTATAGCTGATAAAGCTTTGGCACGCGAAGATAACGTCGCACCGGGATCTGTAAAGATCAAGGATATAAATGGCGATGGAAAAATAAATGCAGATGACCGTACACCTATCTCCAGAGATCCGGATTTCACACTCTCCCTAAATACAACTCTCAAATGGAAAGGTTTTGATTTTTATATGGATTGGTATGGTGTGTCCGGTCGTAAAATCAGAAATGGCTATCTCTCCGAATCCAATAGCGGTGGTTCTTTACAGGGAAAACTAAACGGCGTGAAGGTAAATTACTGGACTCCATTCAACCCTTCAAACGAATTTCCGCGACCTAGTCATAACACAAATGTCACTTATCATGGTTCCCTAGCAATTCAGGATGCTTCTTATATCCGCTTACGCACCTTGCAGCTGGGATATACTTTCCCGACAATCTGGATAAAGAAACTCCAGCTACAGAAATTAAGAGTATATGCTACAGCAACCAATCTTCTGACATTTACAGACTTTTTGTCTTATAGTCCGGAGTTGACACCGGGTGCATATCCTGAATCAAAACAGTATGTATTTGGAATTAATGTTTCATTCTAATAAAATCCCGCAGAATATGAAAAATAAATTATATATAGCAGCTTTGGCAGTATCTTCCATTACGCTATTGTCTTCTTGTGAAGATTTCCTGAACCTCAAATCAAAAACAGATATTACTACTGATTATCTGACCACCTCCCCTGACGGACTGTATCGCGCAGCGATAGGATTGTATAGCTTGGACAGAGAATTAGCCAAAGGAGACGGAAGCGGTGGTAGCAACCTCTATATAGTAACGATGTGTGATTACAGCACTGATATTATGGCTTTTCGCGCAGGAACAAGTACCGCAATCGCCAAACTACAGAATTTCATGCCCAATAACAGTGATGTAGAATCATTCTGGCAACACTATTATTTCATCATTGGCAAAGCCAATGAGATTATCACCGGAGCAGAACAGCTGGGATTTGACGATCCTGTGACTACCCGCGCATGGGGTGAAGCTAAATTCTTCCGTGGACGTGCATATCTTGAGCTATGGAAACGTTTTGAACGTCTCTATCTGAATACAATTCCTACTACCGTAGATAATTTGGAACGTGATTTCCATCCAGTTTCCACAGAACAAATATTTACTCAGATCAAGACAGATTTGGATGATGCTGTCAATGCACTCGAATGGGGAATACCCAATAATGACTATGGTCGTGTTACCAAAGCTACAGCCAAACACGTGAGAGCACAGGTGGCCATGTGGGAAAAAGACTATGATAAGGCAATTGAAGAGTGCGAGGATATATTCAGAGATGGAACAATGTACTCTATGATGTCTAAAACAGGGGATGTATTCAACAGTGCGGACATGCGTTCCGCCGAAGTTTTATGGTCTTATCAGTTCTCTGAAAATATGGGTGGAGGCGGAACCGGTACCCCATTGATGGGACACCGCGCCGCAATTATTACCACTACCCGTTCCCAGGCTAATCCGGATTGTACATTTGAAGCTGCCCAAGGAGGATATGGATGGGGACGTGTTTATCCAAACACCTATTTGTTCAGTCTGTATGATAAAGAAAAAGACAATCGTTATAAAGATCTTTTCATCCATACTTTTTACTATAATGACCAAAGTAAACCTAATTATGGGCAGGAAATCCCTAAAGATTTATATGGTAAGGCGGCAGGTTATATGGAAAGACTGCACCCAATGTCAAAGAAACACTTTGACCAATGGACCAACGCGACACAACCTGACCGCACCAGCAGTTTCAAAGACCTGATTGTTTATCGCTTAGCCGAAACTTATTTGATGTGTAGTGAAGCCTATTTCCATCGTGATGGTGGCGACAGTCCCCAAGCTATAGAGTACTACAACAAAACTTGGGAAAGAGCAGGTAATACTCACGAAAACGGTCCATTAACCCTCAATATGCTCCTAGATGAATATGCCCGCGAACTACACTTCGAAGGAGTACGCTGGTCATTGTTAAAACGTCTTGGTATTTTGGGTGAACGCGTTCGTCAACATGGAGGTGACCTTATGCTGGAAGACCCGTATCTGGATAAAGACTATGCCGAATGCCGTCAGAACTTTGTATTAGGGAAGCATGAAACATGGCCTATTCCACAAACGCAGATTGACTTGATGGGAACTAATGTCTTTCCGCAGAGTGATCCTTGGAAATAAAAAGAAACTGATTTTAAATTATAAATCTGTAAAAGAATCGTAGTATGAAAAGACTAACATTGATTTCATTGATTCTGAGTATGATATTAACCTCTTGTAAAGAGTATGGTGAAGTAAGAATCATGCCTGAATTTAATAATAGCGGAACAGAGGTTGAACTCTACAAAAATAAAGGTTCCTCAAAAACAGTGGTAATATCCACTACAGCAAATGAAGTGACAGCTGACTACAATGCCAGCTGGCTCTCGGTAGATGCCAATAAGCAACGTATCATCTATACAGCCCTTACGACTAACGAAACCGGTGAAGTGCGCTCTGCTACCGTCAAGTTAAATGCCGGAGAATTCTCTATGGAGGTGACGGTTAACCAGTTAGCGAAAGACGAGTCGGAAGTGAAGACATTAAAAGTCGGACAATTAACGGAAGATGGTCTTGGAATGATATTCTGGGTTGATCCGGATAATCAAGAAGCAGGGAAGGCCATTTCACTAGAACGTTGGGGCGGTAATCCGTTTGAAGCATCCATTAAATTGCACAATGCTTTCTCCATGGTAAATGGTATCGAAAATACAGCTCTGTATACTGATGCCGGCAACAATGACGCAGCTGCTCTATGCACAAATCTGGGAGAGGGATGGTATCTGCCTGCATCTGAAGAATTAGGACATTTGTTTGATATCTATAACGGAATAGCACGCGACAATGGATTTACAAATGCTACCCCAAATCAAATCAGTGATGCAGAAAAGGCTTCCCGTGCTACATTCGATAAAAATTTAACCGACCTTGGAGGGGCAGTAATAAACGCAGCCGCTGAAAACGGTAACGGAGAAAGTTATTGGTCGAGTACGGAAAACGAAGACGGACAGAAAGCACGCTATGTACGTTTTGGAAAATATGGAATGGATTATGGTGCCAAGACAGGTACAAGCCGTTTTGTACGTGCCATGAAAATAATCGGTGACTATAAATTTCCCGAAGAACCAGCGACCTTATCTGTTTCACCAATGCAGGTAGAACTGATAAGTGAAGAAGGGGCTACAGCAGATGTCACAGTTAGCACAAACAAACCGTCGTTTGCATATGTCATTGAAGGTAACGGCAATACATGGCTTTCTGCAGAACAGAATGGAGATAAAATTAAATTTACTGCTTTGTCTAAGAATGACAGCGACGAAGCTCGTACAGCCATCGTAACAATAACAGCCGGCAACGGCGCTGCTCAAGCTACAGCGACAGTAACCATAAGACAACAGAAAGAACAGACGGAAGTTGCTGCTTTTCAAATAGGAGATTTTGTAAAAATGGATAGTGGTACAGAACTGGCTGAAGGCGGTATCGTATTTTGGGTAGAGGGTAACAATGCTAAAATTCTGTCTTTAAAGCGTAGTGCTACTGCCATAAATTGGGCTAACGAAGGATTTACAGACGCATTAGGTTTAACAGATCAGGAAGATGGTGAAGCTAATACTCAAAAGATGAGAGAGAGTGGCATAGCTGCTAATATTCCGATTCTGGAATATTGTAAAGACGGTTGGTATCTACCTGCAAGAAATGAAATGGAAGCGGTATTTAATGCATATAACGGCGGGCCTTCACAAAGTAGCGGACTGAAGCCTGATGCTATCAAACAGAAAGAAAAAGACGCTCGGGCAGCCTGGGATAAAATCCTCACTGATAATGGAGGTGATGTTATGAATGTAAAGGCTGACAATACCGCTGGTGACAGCTATTTCACCAGTACGGAAGCGGATGATGCTTCAAAAGTATTCTATGTACGTTTCGGACAGTGGAATCCCGGTTTGACTGGTGCCAAATATGCCAAATCTCCTGCGCGATATGTACGTTGTATTCGAAAAATTTCCAAGTAAAATCCCTTAAAGAAGACAATTATGAAAGTTTATTCATTCTATATCAAAGCATTGTTAGTTTGCCATGCCATACTCGCTTCATGTACGGATTATGTAGTGAAAGATCCTAATTTTATGCCGCCGGATGTTGTTATTACTGACGACACAGGTAACAATGACATCATTGAAGGATTACCGACTCCCGGAGAAATGCAGCCTTACAGTCCTTCACTCTTAGGCAAGCCTTATCGTCCGATAAAAGTTAAGTATTCCAATGAATTTCCACCAGTGACCAAATGGACGGAGAGTAATACCCGTATTGTCGCATACATGGGAGAATACAAACCTACTATTAAATCTGAAAGTGACTACAAAACCATTACAAATAAGTATGGCAGTTTCATTGCAGGAACTAAACAACAGGCCACAGGGCGTTTTTATGTAAAAAAGGTGAACGGTCGTTGGTGGATTATCGACCCTGAAGGTTATCCACATTATGAGAGAAGCGTCACTTCCATGCGTTACGGTTCTTCGGCACGCAATAAGGAAGCATGGAACAAACGTTTTGGCACTGACGCCAAATGGATAGCAACATCACAAGCCGAATTGGCTAGTATCGGTTTTCACGGTACAGGAGCCTTTTGCACGAATACATATGGAAAGATTCAAACTCATAATTCTTCCATTCCTAATTCTCCGTTAACGTTGACTCCTTCATTCGGATTTTTAGGACAATTCAGGTCGCAAAATGGTCATACTTATCCAGGTAACACATTGGATAACGAATTGGGACTGGTACTTTATGATGACTGGGCAGATTTTTGTAAGAAATATGTAAATACGTCTTTAGCTCCCTATTTGCATGATGCCAACGTATTGGGTTTCTTCTCAGACAATGAGATCAACTTCTCATCACAAAATTCCAAGATTTTAGACCGTTTTCTGGCACTTACGGATAAGACTGATGTGGCTTATGTTGCGGCAAAGAAGTTTATGGATGAGAAAGGGGCAACAGGGGTGACAGATAACCTGAACAGTGAATTTGCAGGCCGGTTAGCCGAAATCTACTATAAAGGAGTAAAGGATGCCATTAAGGAAGCTGACCCGGACATGATGTATCTGGGCACACGCCTGCACGGTACTCCCAAATATATGAAAGATGTAGTGGCCGCCGCAGGTAAATACTGTGACATCATATCCATCAATTACTACAGTCGTTGGAGCCCGGAACTGGACTCATACGTTAAAAATTGGGGAGAATGGACAGATACTCCATTCCTAGTTACCGAATTTTATACCAAAGGACAGGATTCCGATTTGAATAATCTATCAGGAGCCGGGTTCACGGTTCCGACTCAGAACGATCGCGCCTATGCTTATCAACATTTTACGCTGGGATTGCTTGAAGCAAAAAATTGCGTGGGATGGCATTGGTTCAAGTATCAGGATGACGACGGTACAGATAACAGCGGAAAACCGGCTAATAAAGGAGTGTATGACAATCATTATGAGATGTATCCTTATTTGGGCAAGTTTATGCAGGAGGTGAATTACAATGTCTATAATTTAATTGAATATTTCGACAAATAGAATAAGTTTATAACAACAAGGAACAAGTATAAATCCTTTAAAGTGATGGTAATGAAAATTAGAAAGAGAATATTAATTATAAGTCTGACTCTGCTGGCGGGTTTTGCTTGTTCGGCAGGGGCAGTGACAAAGGGCATGAAGAAAGTCATTGATGACGCTCTTGATTTTTCTGTCAAACAGTCAATGTCCATGTTCAATGAGATGAAAGATCAAAAAGGCATACTTCCGAGAACAGCGGAAAATGGCAAAATGATTACATGCGAATCTGCCTGGTGGACAAGTGGCTTTTATCCGGGTACTCTTTGGTATTGTTACGAATACAGTAGTGACCCGCAGATAAGGGCTGCCGCAGAAGAGATGACTTCACGTGTGGAAAAACAGAAATATACAACCACTAATCACGATGTTGGTTTTATCATCAATTGCAGTTTTGGAAATGGGTATCGTCTCACGCACAATGAAACATATAGGAAAGTAATAGAGACTGCTGCCAAATCATTGTCGACCCGTTTTCATCCGGTAATAGGATGCACCCGTTCCTGGAATAGTAAAAAATGGCAATTCTCTGTTATCATTGATAATATGATGAATTTGGAACTACTTAACGTAGCCTCTTCCCTAACCGGAGACAACACCTATTATAATATGGTCAAATCGCATGCAGACCGGACAATGATTAATCATTTCCGCCCTGATGGAAGTTCATACCATGTGGTAAGCTATGACACGATTACGGGAAAAGTGCTGAATCAGGTGACACACCAAGGAGTAAACGATCAGTCTTCTTGGTCACGTGGTCAAGCATGGGGCTTATATGGCTTTACAATGATGTACCGGCAGACCGGTAAAAAGGAATATTTGGATCACGCTATTAAGATTGGTAAGTTCATTATGAATCATCCGCGCCTGCCTAAAGATAAGATTCCTTATTGGGATTTCGATGCTCCCAATATTCCCAAAGAAGACCGTGATGCCTCTGCCGGCGCCATCATGGCATCAGCTTATGTCGAATTAAGCACTTATGTCGAAGGGGAACTAAGCAAACAGTTCCTCACAATAGCCGAACAACAGATAAAATCGTTAGCTTCTCCTGCTTATCGCGCAAAAAAAGTAGGTGATAATAACCATTATATTATCAAACATTGTACAGGCTTCATGGCTAAACAATATGAAATTGATGCCCCTCTGACTTATGCAGACTATTATTTTATAGAGGCATTAATCAGATATAAAAAACTACTGGAAAATCGTCCGGTAGTTGAAACAATAACAGTTTTCTCGGAGAATTCGGACCGTTCTCTCTGGTTAAGTTCGCTCCATCGCATTTCTTATCCACTGTTAACGAATATGGCAAAAGGGGAACTTCGGAAGAATATGCCAGTTGAATCTATCGCTGCTGATATGCAAAAAAGAAAAGAAGTTACGCATTTGGAGGCTTTAGGAAGATTAATCACAGGAATTTCAACATGGTTGGAATTAGGGCCGGACAATACAATAGAAGGTAAACTACGTGCTGAATATATTGATTTAGCCTTGAAATCCATTTCTAATGGAGTAAATCCACAATCTCCTGATTATCTGAACTTCAATAACGGACGCCAACCATTAGTTGATGCTGCATTTCTTGCTCACGGCTTGCTAAGAGCACGCACGCAATTATGGGACAAACTTGATAAAACGACTCAAGAACGAGTCATTAAGGAACTTAAATCATCGAGAGTGATAAAGCCTTCTGAAACCAATTGGCTATTTTTCTCAGCAATGGTGGAGGCTGCCTTGAAAGAATTTACCGGTGAATGGGAATATGAGCGTGTAAAATATGCTTGCGATCGTTTTGCACAATGGTATAAAGGGGACGGTTGGTATGGTGATGGTGCTGATTTTCACCTGGATTATTACAATAGCTTCGTCATACATCCCATGATGGTCGAAGTTTTGGAAATAATGAAAAAAAACGGTATAGAAAGCTCTATACCTTATGATCTTGAACTCGAACGTTATGCACGCTATGCCGAACAACAAGAAAGACTGATATCACCCGAAGGTACATTTCCAATAGTAGGTCGTTCATTGGCTTATCGATTCGGTGCTTTTCATGCATTGTCGGATGTTGCCTACAGAAAATTGCTTCCTGAAAGGGTAAAGCCGGCTCAAGTAAGATCCGCTTTATCCGCTACCATCAATCGTCAGGTTAATGCACCCGGAACATTTAATCCTGAAGGCTGGCTACGAGTAGGTTTTGCCGGATATCAACCCCATATCGGTGAGACATACATATCGACAGGCAGTCTGTATCTATGTGTAGCCGTATTTATCGCTCTTGGTTTACCGGAGTCTGACGAGTTTTGGTCTTCTCCTTCTGCAGATTGGACCTGTAAAAAAGGCTGGGCCGGTGTTGATCTGGACGTAGATAAAGCTTTAAAAAAATAGAAGAGAAAATTTAAACACTTATGATAAAAGTAGTAGGTATATTACTATGTGAGGTCAGTGTATTGTTTCTCACTTCTTATACACAAGCAAAAGAATATAAGAAGCCGAATATTCTTTTTATAATGACCGATCAACAAAGGTACGATATGTTAAGTTGTGTAGGTAACCATTATGTTAATACCCCTTCATTAGATCGCCTAGCCAGTAATGGAGTTCGTTTTGAACGTAATTACTGTGCAAATCCAGTCTCCATGCCATCACGTTTTGCAATGGTAACAGGACGTTTTGGCGGTGAAATTGGATATACAAATAATTCTACCCAACCAGATACTTTGGCCGTATTGCCTGCTGCACGAAAAAACTCTATAGGAAATATCTTTCGTAATGCCGGATATAAAACACTTTATTCCGGATATGCAGGCTTCTATTGTGGAAAGACAAATATCGAAGATTATGGATTTACGCAAAATGGAACTGATTACAATGCAGGTCCAGCAAACTTTGCTAAAAAGTTTTTTATGAACTATAATCCCAAAGCAGATGAACCGTTCTTTCTATATCTATCATTTATGAACCCACATGATATTTGTTATGGTGCTGGTTTTGATCCCAGATTTCCGAACAAGTTGCGCCCTCATCAAATAGCTGCTACACAAAAGTATATAGAATTGCGTAAAACATTAAGTGATGAAGAATATCGTTCGCAAGTTCCCCCTGTGCCGAGTAATACAGAACCTAACGGAGCATATGCTGAAATAAAGGAAATTGGCTCCGGCTCCCGAAATTGGACAGAGGAACAATGGACCTTCTACCGTTGGATGTATTGCCGACTCGTAGAAGATGTAGAGCAACAAATCGGACGAGTTCTTACTGCATTGGAAGAATCTGGTCTAGCAGATAATACAATAGTTGTATTCACTTCAGACCACGGAGAAATGAACCAATCACATGGTCTTGTATTTAAAAGTCAGTTATTGGAAGAGGCTACCCGTACTCCACTTATTATTTCGGGTCCGAAAGTGAAAAAAAATATAGTGGACTCAATAAACTTGACGTGCGGAATAGATCTAGTGCCTACGATCTGTGATTTAGCCGGGATTCCTATACCCGAAAATTTGTCCGGCAAATCATTAAAGCCAATTTTGACAGGAGAAACCAATAAAATTGCTCGTGATTATATTATTATAGAGTCCAGTTCTGGTTATCAAATTAATGACGGGCGTTACAAGTATACAACTTTCACACGTGGCAATAAAAAAGAGAGTTTGATGGACATTTCGGTTGATCCGGGTGAGATGTCAGATAAAAGTGCAGACTCTGCTTATGCAACAACAAAAAGACGCTTGCAACACTTGTTGATGAAAGATATTAAAAGAATAACTGAAAATATTTCAGTTATAAAATGAAACAGAGTATTTATTAATCTTAGTACTGTATATGAGAAATATATTATCTATTTTATTCGCTTCACTTACTTTGTTTTCCTGCTCGGTGAACAAGTCTGCTGAAAAACAAACTACCTTCTGTAATCCAATGAATCTGGATTATGGTTGGGGAAACTTTCAGACAAGAGAAAAGAAAGCCCGTTCCGCAGCCGATCCTGTTATCGTATTGTTTAAAAACAAATACTACTTGTTTACCACGATGGACATTGGTGGCTATCGCGTATCTGACGATTTAATCACATGGAAGAATATATACTTTAATCCGGAGGTAAAGACGTCCGCTCTGGATGTCGATCATTATGTAGCACCAGCCGTGGCAGCCGACGAAAACTATGTATACTTCGTTAATTTCACCAGAGACCGTACCAAGAAAACGGTAGATGTCATTCGCTCATCCGATCCGGAAAATGGGAAATGGGAAAAATGTGGTGAAGTAAGACGGATGGCCGATCCTTGTTTATTTATTGACAATGGGCGCTTCTTTTTCTATTATGGTTTAGGTGGAACTCAATCTACTACTTTCTTCGAAGTAGATCCTGCCACATTCAAAGAGATAGAAGGCTCAAAAAAGGTCTTGAGAGAATATGTAATAGATATCAATCAGTGCAAATCGGGCTATCATTTTGGACGTAGAGAGTTGTATGATGAAATTGACGCCTCTGCCTGGCTGGGAAAATTTTCCAAAGTACCATGTCCTGAAGGTGCATGGATTGTGAAGAACCAAAATAAATACTACCTGCAATATGCCACTCCAGGTACTATCTGCAATTGGTATTGCGACGTTGTTCTAGAGAGTGATAGTGTAAATGGTGGCTTTATAGAACAACCTTATAATCCTGTATCTCTAAAAGTCGGTGGTTTTATCGGAGGAGCCGGACATAGTTGTGTATTTAAAGACAAATACGAAAATTGGTGGCAAGTCACCTCCATGTGGGTAGGTAATCATGACGAATTTGAAAGAAGAATAGGTTTATTCCCTGTTTCTTTTGATGATAAAGGAAGAATGAGAACACATACTGTATTAGGGGATTATCCCATGTCACTACCTCAAAAAAGATTCAATCCTCAAGATATTTCCGCTTTTGGCTGGATGCTCCAATCATATCATAAAAAGAGTACAGCGTCTTCTTCATTACCGGGTTTCGAACCGGAAAAGGCAGTGGATGAAAATGTTCGTACCTGGTGGTCGGCTACAAGTGGCAAAGTAGGTGAATATTTCGTAATCAACTTAGGTAAAAAAGTACGTATGGATTCTGTTCAGATAAACTTTGCTGAACAAGATATAAACCCTGATGCTCCCAAAGAAACAGATTATCACGCTTATAAGCTGTACGTATCCGACAATGGAAGAGATTGGAAACTAATAGTGGATAAATCAAAGAACATGGTTGCCATACCACATGAATATGTTGAATTCCCTAAGCCGATAGAAACTTCTTTTGTTAAAATAGAGAATGTCCATACTCCCAAAGAAGGCAAGTTTGCCTTATTGGATTTGCGTGTGTTCGGTTTCGGCTATTCGGACAAACCGGAAATAGTTAAAGAACTGTCAGTAAAAAGAAACAAAGACGACGAAAGATATGCTTCGCTTAGCTGGAATAAAGTATCCGATGCTGATGGTTATCTTGTTCGCTTTGGTTATCAGCCCGATTTTCTTAATCAATGTATCCAGGTCAAAGATAAAGAAACGACCGATTTACAGCTCCACATCCTTACCAAAGGCATACAGTATCATTACCGAGTTGACAGCTATAATGACAGTGGAATTACAGAAGGCATCGTTATCTCTGAATAAAAAGATATGGACAAGAAATTGCTTATTTATCCCCTACTCTTTTCTGCCGGGCTATTGCAAGCCCGGCAGAAACCTAATGTTGTGATTATTTTCACAGACGATCAGGGTTACCAGGATCTTGGTTGTTATGGTTCTCCATTGATACAGACACCCTTTATTGACCGCATGGCAAAGGAAGGTATAAAGTTGACAGACTTTTACGTATCATCTTCCGTATCAAGCGCTTCACGTGCAGGACTTCTGACCGGCAGATTAAATACACAGAATGGAGTAAAAGGGGTATTTTTTCCCGAATCTGAAGGCATGCCTTCAGAAGAAATCACTTTAGCCGAAGCATTGAAAGAGCAAGGTTACACAACCGGTTGCTTTGGCAAATGGCATTTAGGTGATTTAAAGGGACATTTACCCACAGATCAAGGATTTGACTACTACTATGGCATACCATACAGTAATGATATGTATATCGGCCCTTCCCAGCAATTTGCTTCCAATGTAACCTTCAGAGAAGGCTATAATTTGTTAAAAGCGAAAGAAGACCAAGAATTTGTGAAGACTTCCAGTAGAGCAGATATAAAAAAAAGGTTGAACAACGCTTCTCCGCTATTTGAAGGAGATAAAATTATTGAGTATCCCTGCGACCAGTCTACTACCACCCGACGTTATTTTGATCATGCCATAGATTTTATAGAAAATAATCCGGAGCAACCTTTCTTCGTCTATATCACCCCATCAATGCCTCATGTACCGTTATTTGCCTCCGAGCAATTTAAAGGTAAAAGCAAACGAGGACTCTACGGTGATGTTGTAGAAGAAATTGATTGGAATGTAGACCGTTTACTCAATTATCTTGACAAAAAGAAATTAGCAGAAAACACTTTAGTTATTTTCGCATCGGATAACGGACCGTGGTTGTCTTTCAAAGAAGACGGAGGTTCCGCGGAGCCCTTACGAGGCGGTAAGTTCTCTTATTATGAAGGAGGCGTCAGAGTTCCTTGTATCATCCGTTGGAAAGGGAGTATACCTGCTGGTGTAACTAGTGACGCAATAGTTGCCAGCATCGACCTTTTCCCTACAATCATGCACTATGCAGGTTGCCAATCCTTCAAACAAAAGATTGACGGTATGAATATTTCATCCTTTCTCAAAAATCCTTCTCTACAGTTACGTGACGAATATGTTTATGTAAAAGGTGGTGAAGTTCACGGTATACGCAAAGGTGATTGGGTCTATTTGCCTAAAACAGGTAATAGTAAGTTCAAAAAAGGAGATGTTCCCGAATTGTTTAATCTAAAACAAGATATCGGAGAATCGAATAATCTTCATCTACAATATCCGGACAAAGTAAAAGAGCTGCAGGAAGTGATGAAGAAGTATCAATCAACTTTTACTATGCCATATTCACAAATACGTGATACTCTTAATAATGACAGACAATATTGGATTCAGACACTCGTAAAAATAGCTGATCCGGTGATAAGCAATCTTAGCAAAGACCAACTGAAAAAAAATATTCCTGTCGGGCGTTCGTCATCAGCTTTGGCCAGCAGTCGGGAGTTTATCACTCACATGGAGGCTGTAGGCAGAACCATCGCAGGAATAGCACCGTGGTTGGAACTCGGACCGGACAATACTCCGGAAGGCAAGCTACGTGAAAAATATATTAAAATGACGTGCAAGGCTCTGGCAAACTCTGTAAACCCGGAATCAAATGATTATTTCAACAGCACAGCTACCCGTCAGATATTAGTAAACAGTGCATTCTTAATACAAGGGTTATTGCAAGCACCTACACAGTTATGGGGAAATCTGGATGACACCACCCGCAAAAGACTCATTGAACAGTGGAAATCGACCCGTACGATGAAACCGGGAAATAACAATTGGTTGTTATTTTCTGCTATGGTGGAGTGCGGATTAAAAGAATTTTCCGGAGAATGGAATTTTCCAACAGTAGAAAGAGCCTTAACCTCTCATAGAGAATGGTATAAAGGAGATGGAGTTTATGGAGATGGAGCAGATTTTCATTTAGATTATTATAATAGCTATGTTATCCATCCTTTGTTACTACAAATCCTGAAAGTGACAGTAAAACAGAGACCATCCTTCCAGTCATTTCTGAATGAAGAATGGAGACGATTTATTCGTTATGCCGAAATTCAAGAGCGCATGATAGCTCCCGATGGCAGCTATCCGGTACTAGGCCGTTCTGTTAGTTACCGTTCAGCAGCATTCCAAGTTTTGGGAGCATGCGCCTTATTCGGAAAACTTCCGGAATCATTGAAGCCCGCACAAGTACGTGGAGCCATGACAGCCATGCTTAAGCGTCTTTTTGAACAGCCGGGAACTTTCGATAAAGAAGGTTGGCTGACGATCGGAGTTTGTGGTGAACAACCGGAACTAGGAGATATTTATCTGTCTACTCCTTGCGTTTATCTGTGCTCATTAGGCTTCCTGCCCTTAGGACTTCCTGCCAATGACCCTTTTTGGTGTAATCCAGTTGAACCATGGACAAGTGTAAAAGCATTTGGCGGTATAGATTTCCCGATAGACAAGTTTATTAAACCATAAAATAAAATCATGAGATATAGTATTTTAATTGTTGCCTTTCTGATGTTTAATCTCACAGGTTATTCACAAATTACTTCAGGGCAGGAAGACAGGATATATTGGGTTAACATATTATCTCAAATTGCAGACCCATTATTGAATAATATGAGTAAAGGAGAACTAAAGAAGAACATGCCTGTAGAAACTATCTCCGGTACGCCTAATCCGTCCAATGCACGTACCACTCATCTGGAAGCTTTAGGGCGTATATTTGTAGGAATAGCCCCCTGGCTGGAACTCGGTCCGGACAGAACAGAGGAAGGACAAATACGTGAGAAATATATTCGCCTAATGATTGAGTCCATCAATCACGGGTTCAATCCCAAATCTCCAGATTATTTGAATTTTACAGTCACTCGGCAACCTTTGGTAGATACTGCATTCTTTTGTCAGGGACTGTTGCGTTCTCCAAAACAAATATGGAGTAAACTATCATCTGAAACCCAAAAGAATATCCTGAACGCCTTACAACAGGTAAGTAAGATTAAACCGGTAGAAAGCAACTGGTTACTCTTTTCTGCTATGGTCGAAGCTACTTTGCTGGAATTAACAGGTAAATGCAATATGCATCCTATTGAGTATGCTGTCATGCGATTCAAGGAATGGTATAAAGGCGATGCCTGGTATGGTGACGGAGCAAATCTACATATAGACTACTATAATAGTTTTGTCATTCATCCAATGCTTTTAGACGTTCTGGAAATCATGCAAAAACACAGTAAAGGCGAAGTCGACTTCTATAGAAAAGAACGGCAACGTTTCTCCCGATATGCGGAACAACAGGAAAGAATGATCTCTCCGGATGGAGCATATCCTGTAACCGGACGCTCTATAGCATATCGTTTTGGAACTTTCCATGTACTTTCACTGGCAGCCCTAAATGATTTGCTGCCAACTACCATTACTAAAGCACAAGTCCGATGCGGACTAACAGCTGTCATAAAAAGACATTTGGCTATAAAAGAAAATTTCGACGAACATGGATGGCTGACTTTAGGGTTTGCCGGACATCAGCCTTCAATCGCTGAAAGATACATTTCTACTGGCAGCCTGTATTTATGCTCTACTGTATTCACAGCATTGGGACTTCCCGGCACTGATGAATTCTGGAGTGCCCCTTATGCAGAATGGACAGGGAAAAAGATTTGGTCAGGTAATCCGGATGTAAAATTGGATAAAGCAATAAAAATATAGAACCCCGATAAAATAGATGATATATGAAAAAGATTCTTGTCTTATTTTTAGTGTTAATAAATTGCACCATTAATGCTCAACAGCTTTTTTCATCAAAGATGGAAAAAGAAGATATTACTAAAGTTTGTAATGCCGTATCCGAGTGGCAAATTAGCCATCACAACGAAGTAAAACATAATCCACTAGACTGGACAAACGGTGCTTTATATCGCGGAATGACGGAATGGGGAAAAGTCTCCGGAAATCAGTCCTGCTATGATTTTGTTCACACTATTGGTGAAAGGCATAACTGGGATATGTGGAACCGTGTATATCATGCCGACGACATTTGTGTAGGGCAAGCTTTCATCGAGATGTATCGCAGATTTGATGATAAGCGTATGCTACAACCGGTAATGGAACGCGCTTATTATGTGGCTTCCCATCCTTCGAAAGCTCCGCTACAAAAGACAGATGCCGTGGGAACAACGGAACGTTGGTCATGGTCGGATGCCTTGTTTATGGCACCTCCGGTTTATGCGGCTCTATACACGATAACCGGAGATAAAATCTTTCTGAGTTATATGGACAGTGAATATAGAGAGTGTGTAGACTCACTATATGACAAGGAAGAACATCTTTTTTATAGGGATAATAAACGAATTCCCCTCCGTGAGAAAAATGGTAGTAAACAATTCTGGGGAAGAGGTAACGGTTGGGTATTTGCCGGACTTCCTCTTATTGTTGACAATTTGCCTCTCAACTGTTCTTCACGTGATTACTATATCCGGCTATTTACTGAAATGGCGGAAGCAGTTCGTAAAACTCAATGCAAAGACGGGGACTGGCGTACCAGCTTACTAGATCCTGATTCGTATAATATGCCCGAAAATAGTTGCTCTGCCTTTATGTGTTTTGGCATTGCCTGGGGAATCCGTAATGGCTACCTGCCCCAACGAACCTACAAACCTGTACTTGAAAAAGGTTGGCAATCATTAGTAAAAGCTGTTCATTCTGATGGGAAATTGGGATATATACAACCTGTTGGTGCCGCACCTAAAGTGGCAGGATTCGATGCTACGGATGTATATGGTGTAGGAGCCTTTTTATTGGCAGGAAGCGAATTGTATAAATTATTATGTGCTGAGTAAATTGATCTGTCGGGGTATATGTTGGCTGTATTGACTTTTTAGTGGCAACTAAGTTGTACGGGGAGACTCTTATGAAATGGTACGCCATTGCAGACTTTTTCCTTTGCGATATATTCATATCAGTGGAAACAGAGTTCCTACACTTCATGGGGCGGTGTGTCCCCCGCTACCATGTGATTAGATATATGATTGAAAAAGTATGTAAAACTTTAGAATTGTAATAATAAAAAGGGAAGTTGTATAAAAAAACTGATTGGTCGATATGGTTCGTCTTTAGAGTTAAAATTACTCTATTTTTTAATAAAGTACTGCTTTTGAGTAGATATTATAAAACTTCTAATCAAAGTTGATACAAATGGAACAAATTGATTATATTTGTCGCATGAAACAATTTATAAATCCTAATTTAAAAAATAAATAGAAATGGCATTAGAAATTACAGACAGCAACTATAAGGAGATCCTTGCAGAAGGAAAACCGGTTGTAGTAGATTTTTGGGCTCCTTGGTGTGGACCTTGTAAAATGGTATCTCCCATCATTGACGAATTAGCTACCGAATATGAGGGACAAGTCATCATTGGTAAATGTGATGTAGATGAAAACGGAGATATGGCAGCCGAATACGGTATACGCAACATCCCTACTGTTCTTTTCTTTAAGAATGGTACAATTGTAGACAAACAGGTGGGTGCTGTAGGTAAACCGGTCTTTGTAGAGAAAGTGAAGAATTTGCTATAATCTTTTAATATAAAGAAAACATGGGACTGGAAGAAGATTTTCAACTTGCTGATGCCGATGATGAAAAGACCATCGAGTTCATCAAAAATTATTTGCCTCAGGAACTAAAAGACAAGTTTTCGGAAGATGAGTTATACTATTTTCTCGATCTTATCGATGAATATTATGCTGAGAGTGGTATATTGGATGCAGAGCCCGATGCTGAAGGCTACGTAAACATTGACCTGGAGGAGATTGCGGCTTACCTTGTAAAAGAAGCAAAGAAGGACGAAATGGGAGAGTATGATCCCGAAGAAATCCTCTTTGTGATTCAGGGAGAGATGGAATATGGTAACTCCTTAGGACAGGTGGAATAGGACGTCCGGTCTCGTTTGTAAGATATGTGAAAGAGAGGGTTTCAATAAACTCTCTCTCTTTGTTTTAGAGAAGGAGAATAAGTGTTTTGACAAGAACTCCGTTGTACGAAAGTTTCATAATATCAGTATGAGCAACTTCTCTTCATCTATTGTATATGTTTAAATCTCCTCCAATGCATAATACTGATAATCGCGTAGGACCGTTTGCAGAAACTTCTCTTGAGTAGCTTCGGAGGGGGTAACTGAAAGCAAGCTTTGAACCTTGTGAGAGAGTGCTTCGATTCGACGCTTCCGGTCTTTTTGGTTAGATGCCAAAGTACGGGTGATTACATTAATCTGTTCCAGAGACAAATCTGCCGATTGAGGGTAAGTAGGTCGGTAATTCTGGGTAAGGTAATCAAATTCGTCGAGGCTGACGTGTATCTTGCGATAGTTTTTCTCTTTGATAACCATGGTGCCTGCTGCCAAGTCACCGAGGCGTTGGCTGTTTTTGGTGAGAAGCACCACCAGCAGCCCCAAGCCCCCTGTCAGAGGACCGTCGATAAGGAAGAGCAACCAACGAAGCAAGTAAGCGCCTACACCGGGTGTAGAACCGTCTGCTTTTACCACGCGGATATTCATTATCTTTTTCCCGAAGCTCTGCCCGTGGTTGAAGGTTTCCCAAAGAAAGGGATACAACAGTACCGGCAGTTGGATGACAAATAAGAAAAAAAATGCGCCAAATCCCGAAGGTAATCCTGCTTTAACCAAGAGAGTAGCCGTAGATATGAGATAAAGCCCGATAAGAAAAAAATCGAGGATAAGAGCCACCAACCTTTCCCCGATACTGGCGGGTGTCTGGCTGATACGAACAAATTGTCCGGTGATAATTGTAGATTCTGCCATTTTAGGTTGAACATTTTTGGGATTCGGTTGCAAATATATCATAATTCTCTTACTTTTGCTTTCGATTTCGGACAAAACTTATCCGAGTCTCTAAGAACGAATGAAGGAAGTTACGTTTATCCGTCGGAATATCGAGAAATGGAAGAACATAGAAAAGGTTGTAGAGAAGGCTGCCAGGCTGTCTCCCGACCAACTAGCCGATGCGTATACGGACCTCACTGCTGATTTGGCTTTTGCCCAGACTCATTATCCTAATTCCCGTATTACTATCTATCTCAATAATTTGGCTTCTGCCTTGCACAATGAAATTTACCGGAATAAAAAAGAAAGATGGTCGCGTATCATCACTTTCTGGATGCGTGAAGTGCCCCTTACCATGTACGATGCACGTAGGGAATTGCTCGTTTCTTTTATAATTTTTATAGTAAGTGTCTTGATAGGAATTCTTTCTACTGCGTATGATCCGGATTTTGTACGACTTATTTTGGGGGATAGATACGTAGATATGACTCTCAATAACATTGCTAATGGTACGCCAATGGCAGTTTATGGCAGTTCGTCGGAAACGCCTATGTTTTTGGGCATTACATTCAATAATATAATGGTGTCGTTCTATTGCTTTGTGATGGGAATATTCACTAGTTTTGGGACAGGGTATGTGCTTTTTACTAATGGAATTATGGTAGGTGCCTTCCAAGCATTTTTCTATCAGCATGGATTGTTGTGGGAGTCATCTCTTGCTATTTGGCTGCATGGTACGCTTGAAATATCGGCGATAATCGTCGCTGGAGCTGCCGGTTTGGCTTTAGGAAATGGTTGGCTTTTTCCCGGAACTTATTCGCGGTTGGAGTCTTTCCGCAGGGGAGCAAAGCGAGGGATGAAGATTGTAGTAGGCACCATTCCTATATTTATTATGGCAGGCTTCATTGAAGGATTTTTGACTCGCCACACGGAATTGCCGGATATTCTGAGGTTGGGTATCATTCTGCTGTCATTGGCTTTTATTATCTTTTACTATATTTACTTACCAAATAGGAAAAAAACATGGAATCACAGAAACCTAAGATTGCAATGTACGTCAAACGTTCTTTTGGCGACAAAATGAATGCTTCCTTCGACTTTATAAAAGAGAACTGGAAGCCGTTGCTCAAATATTCTACTTATTTAGTGCTACCGGTGTGTCTATTGCAGGCATTGAATTTGAATGGACTTATGGGTAGTATGATGGACGTTAACATGTTGCAGAATATGGAAGCAGGGATAACAACTGGTGATATGCTGTCACAGGGCGGTATGTTGCTGGCTCATTATGCGGGAGTTATTTTCTTCTCTTTTATCGCAAGTCTGCTGCTGACTTCATTGGTGTATGCTCTTATTAAAGCTTATTCTGCAAGCGAAGACCGTTTGCAGAATATTACGATGAGCGCGCTTAAGCCTTTGCTCTTCCAAAATATGAAGCGGATATTTGTGATGGGTGTTCTGCTTACCCTGTTATTTATAGTGGTGTTTTTCATCATTGGGGCATTGGCTGCTGCGAGCCTGTATACTGCTATTCTGACGGTGCCGTTGTTGATTGCTTTCGCATTGCCTCTGGCGCTGCTGACACCGATTTATCTATTTGAAGATATTACCTTCTGGCAAGCGTTCCGGAAAACTTATCGCCTTGGCTTTGCCACCTGGGGAGGTATATTGCTGGTGATACTGGCAATGGGTCTCATTGCCTATATTTTGCAAATTGTTGTAGCTATTCCTTGGTATATTGCATTTGTAGTAAAGATGGTCTTCACGATGAGTGATGCTGGTAGCGAAGCTACCGTGTCCGTAGGATATAGCTTTATGCAATATTTGCTTTCTATTCTTTTATTATTCGGCACTTATCTCTCTGCCATCTTCACGCTGGTGGGGCTTGCTTATCAGTATGGCCATGCTTCCGAAGTGGTGGATAGTGTGACAGTAGAGAATGACATTGATAATTTTGATAAACTCTAAGAAACAGCTGTAAGCGAATGATAACGACTCCTGCCGATACACTGGTTTGCGATACTGCCCGGCTTGCTGCTTGGCAGACCGATCCGGCATACGACTACAACCGGGAATTGTTGACTCCTGAGGTGAACCTTATGGAGTGGCTGTCCGGTCAGGTGGGAAAGTTGTTGAGAAGTATTTTCGGTAACCATTTTTCTCCAGAGTATACAACTACTATCTTGGTGTGTATTGCTATCTGCTTTCTTTTGCTGATTGTATGGTTGGTTTATCGGAAACATCCCGGCCTTTTTATGCGTTCGCAAAAGAATAATTTGCCTTATAGCGTAGAAGAAGACACTATCTATGGAGTGGACTTTGAGAAAGGAATATCCGTGGCATTGTCACAGGAGGACTATCGTGAAGCTGTGCGCCTGCTCTATTTGCAAACGCTCAAGCAACTGAGCGACACAGGGCGTATCGATTGGCAGCTTTATAAGACTCCTACCCAGTATATTTACGAAGTGCATGGGGTGGCTTTCCGTCAATTGACAAGTCACTTTCTGCGGGTGCGTTATGGAAACTTTGAAGCGAATCTTTCTCTCTTTCAAGAGATGAAAAACTTGCAGGAGAAAATCGGGGAAGGAGGGGAGAAATGAAAGGAAGTCGTGCTTTTATCATAGGTATCCTGGTTTTTCTTATTCTTATGTTTGCGGTAGAATATCACTTGCCCAAGAATTTTGTATGGGCGCCTACTTTCAGTCACACTGACCACCAGCCGTTCGGATGTGCGGTGTTCGACAGTATGTTGTCGGTCTCTTTTCCCGACAGGTATTCTGTGTCCGGGGAGACGTTCTACCAACTGTCGCAGGATACCCTGAACCGGAAAGCAGTGTTGGCAATTGCCCAGAATTTAATGTTGGGAGAGGTAGATATAGATGCTTTGATGGACATGGCTGCCCAGGGGGATAAAATCATGTTGGTAGCTTCCTTATTCAGTGGTTATGTAGAAGATACGCTGAAGTTTCATAGCACGTATTCTTATTATAATGCTTTAGCTTTGAAGCAATACGTCGCCCGGGTTATGAAACGGGATACTATTTATTGGGTAGGCGATTCTACCGTTTATCCTAAGCAAATATTCACGTTCTATCCCCAATTGTGTGGTTCTTATTTCACGAAGTTCGATTCATTGCCCGCCCGGATATTGGCGGAGAAAGATTTGACCGGCGACGGTGTGAAATATGAAGTGGCGGATACCGCCCGCGACGTGTATCGCAAATACCATCCTCCTGTGACTATGGTGCGTAGCGTAGGCAAAGGAGAAATAATATTGGTTTCCACCCCCCTGCTGTTTACCAATTACGGGATGCTGGACGGAGACAATGCTACCTATCTTTTCCGTTTGCTAACCTCCCTCAAGGGATTACCTCTGGTGCGCACCCAAGCATACACGGGGCATGTGGAAGTGCAGCAGTCTCCTCTTCGTTATCTCCTTTCGCAGGAGCCATTGCGTTGGGCGGTCTATCTTGCTATGTTGGCTATCCTCCTGTTTATGTTCTTCACGGCACGTCGCAAGCAGCGGGCTATTCCTGTGATTCAGGCCCCTGCCAATAAGTCTCTGGAGTTTGTTGAACTTATCGGTACGCTTTATTTCCAGAAGAAAGACCACGCCGACCTTGTGCATAAGAAATTCACTTATTTGGCAGAAGAACTAAGGCGAACCATCCAAGTGGACGTGGAGGAGATAAGAGAAGATGAACGAAACTTTCGCCGGATTGCAGAAAAGACGGGGATGGATGCCGAAGAATTGGCGCGCTTTTTCCGGGAAGTCCGTCCGGTAATCTATGGAGGACGCACCCTCAGCGGAGAAGAAATGAAACATTATATTGACAAGATGAATGAAATAATCAATCATATCTACTAAAGAAGAATGTTATGGAAGAGAATATAGAACAGCGAATAGATTTGACTGAGTTCTCCGGCAGAATGCAGGAGTTTAGAGACCGCATAGCCCAGGTAATTGTTGGTCAGGAGCAAACGATAGACTTGGTGATGACCGCCATTCTTGCCGACGGGCACGTCCTGATAGAAGGTGTTCCCGGGGTGGCCAAGACTTTGTTGGCACGACTGACGGCACGTCTCATTGATGCCGAGTTCAGTCGCATCCAGTTCACGCCCGACCTTATGCCCAGCGATGTATTGGGTACTACTGTCTTTAATATGAAAACGAATGACTTCGATTTCCACCGCGGACCCATTTTTGCCGATGTCCTGTTGGTAGACGAAATCAACCGTGCCCCTGCCAAAACGCAGGCTGCCTTGTTCGAGGTGATGGAAGAACGCCAGGTCAGCATCGACGGAAGCACTTACCGCATGGGAGAGCTCTATACCATTCTCGCCACACAAAATCCCGTAGAGCAGGAGGGAACTTACAAGTTGCCCGAAGCCCAGCTCGACCGTTTCCTGATAAAGATTACCATGGGCTATCCTTCGCTGGAAGAAGAAGTGGACATCCTGGAACGTCACCACACCCATACGGCTTTGGTGAAGCTGGATGCCATTACACCGGTCATTACCCGCCAAGAGTTTCTTACTCTTCGTGCCCTGATGGAAAAAGTATTTGTGGACCGCACATTGTTGCAATACATTGCTTTGATTGTGCAGCAGACGCGTACCAGTAAGGCTGTTTATCTGGGGGCCTCTCCCCGTGCCTCGGTGGCGATGTTGCGGGCATCCAAAGCGTATGCCCTGTTGCAGGGACGAGATTTCGTGACTCCCGAAGATATTAAGTTTGTGGCCCCATACGTGTTGCAACACCGCTTGATATTGACGGCAGAAGCCGAAATGGAGGGATATTCTCCTGTGAAAGTGACCCAGAGATTGATAGATAAGGTGGAAGTGCCCAAATAAGATTTTAACGGAATGTAAATGTATCTCACTCGTCGTTTCTATATTGTTTTTACCCTTGTCATCTTGTTGATTGGCAGCGGATATTTGTTTGCTCCTTTGTTTGCATTGGGACAGGCAGCGTTATTTGTACTCTTTCTCACGGTGCTGGCGGACAGCTATTTTCTCTATCGCACCAAAGGGATGGAGGCATCCCGCCAGTGTGCAGAGCGTTTCTCTAACGGGGACGAGAACGAGATAACTATCCGGGTGGAGAATCTCTATTCCCATCCCATTGAAGTGGAAGTAATAGACGAGATACCTTTTATCTTTCAGCAGCGCGACATCAATTTCCGTTTATCCTTGGGGAAAGAGGAGGGCAAGACCATTCGCTACCACTTGCGCCCCACCCGCCGGGGTGTCTATTCTTTCGGGCATATACGGGTGTTTGCCACCACCCGCCTGGGATTTGTTTCGCGCAGGTTCACTTGTGGAGCGCCCCGAGACATCAAGGTGTATCCTTCCTATCTGATGTTGCATCAATATGAGCTGTTGGCAATCAGTGACAACCTCACGGAGCTGGGCATCAAGCGGATTCGTCGCGTAGGTCATCAGACGGAGTTTGAACAGATAAAAGAATACGTGAAGGGAGACGACTACCGGACAATTAATTGGAAGGCAAGCGCCCGCCGCCATCAGTTGATGGTAAACGTCTATCAGGACGAGCGTTCGCAACAGATTTATAATATAATCGATAAGGGAAGAGTGATGCAACAGGCTTTTCGCGGCATGACATTGTTGGATTATGCTATCAATGCTTCGCTGGTGATTTCGTATGTCGCTATGCGCAAGGAAGATAAAGCGGGCTTGGTTACTTTCGACGAACATTTTGATACGTTTGTCCCGGCTTCCAAGCAGGCGGGTCACATGCAAGATTTGCTCGAGAAACTCTACAGCCAGCAGACGACTTTTGGCGAAACGGACTTCTCTTCTCTTTGCGTGCATCTCGGCAAACATGTGAGTAAGCGCAGTTTGCTGATTTTATACACCAATTTTGTAAATGTCGGCAGTTTGAATCGACAGCTATCCTATTTGCAACAACTCAACCGGCAACATCGCCTGCTGGTTGTTTTCTTCGAGGATGCCGACCTGAAAGCGTATATCTCCCGTCCGGCAAGAGATACGGAAGACTATTACCGTCATGTCATAGCCGAGAAGTTTGCTTACGAGAAACGCTTGATAGTGAACATCTTGAAACAACATGGCATTTACTCTTTGCTCACCACACCGGAGAATCTTTCGATAGACGTGATTAATAAGTATCTTGAGATGAAATCGCGGCAGGTTCTTTAAGACTTGTGTGAGCGTTTATGCGCCCAATATCAACAGCAAGGGCAAGCAATGGCGTAATTCTTTCCGGAGCTTTTTCAGGGCGATAGCCATTTGGTTCTCCACTGTGTTTTGGGAGAGCTGGAGGCATTCGGCAATTTCTTTGTACTTCATCCCTTTTAGTTTGCTCATCACAAAGATGTCTCGACAGCGTTCGGGCAGGCTGTTGATGGCGCGGTGAGTCATGTTTTCTATTTCGTCGATAGACCAGTGAGATTCGTCGAGCAGCTGGAGGCTATATAGTTTAAGTTCAAACTCTTGCCGCAGGATGTCCGAAAGCGGTTGTCGACGGTCCACCACCGTGAGCTGTGTGCGAAGGAAGTTCAGGCAGCGGTTCTTTGTAGCCGAAAAGAGATAAGCATCCGGTTGCTGAAGCTCCGTCAACACTTCTTTGTGTTCCCATAAATAGAGAAAGAAGTCCTGTATGATGTTTTCTGCATCTCCTATGGAGCCTACATATAGCGAGGCAAATCTTACCAGGCGGGAATAGTAGGCCACATACAGTGTTGAAAAAAGGGCATCGGGAGCCAGTTGTTTATTTATGACTGCCATGGGGAAGGGGCTGAGCTTCAATCGTCCATTTTTTGTTTATTAGTAGTTCTTTGTTGCAATCGTTTGAGCCCGGATTTCCCCAATATGCAATTGTACACACAATTTTTCTCCCTCCTACTTCCTGGGGAGAGGGGACAGTTCCTAACCGACCAAATATGTCATTGAGCATCTGAGTGCTAAGTTGATTGGAATGACAAAAGAAATCTCTCATAAGACAACCGTCCGAAGAATAGTCTTCGGAAGTTTTCGGCAAGATAAGTTTTTCCAGTTCGTTCTCTTCACAATGTAGATAATTGATTCTTGGATTCTGAGACAAGTCTAAAGTAGATAAATGATTCTTGCTGCAATTTAACATCTCTAACTTTGCAAGTTGACTTAAAAAATCCATAGATGTAAAATTGCAGTCACTTACTAGAATCGTGTGAATATCTTTATTTTCTTCATCTAGTTCAAGGGTACTGAGGTTATAATTGTAGCTACAATCTATTTTGTTTAACTTAGAAAGACCTTTGACGGAAAGAGTAGTGAAATCATTTCCAGAACAGGATAATTCGCCCTCTACTAGTGGATTATGGCTGAGATCCAGTGCTTTAAGTTTGGGGTTGGTGTACACAGACACATCCTTTAACTTCGTGCATCCACTTAAGTCTAGGTGTGACAAATCGGCGCAGTTGCCTATATTAATACTTTCTACATTCGGACAACTGCTGCTCAAGTCCAACTCAGTCGTAGCATCGCATGTATTAATAGTCAGCATTTTCATTTTTGGCAAATATCCCATACGAAGGTTTTGAATAGGCAATAAAATGATTCCTATGCTAATTGCATCCAATTCCTCCGCCCACACTTTCACCCTGTATGTTCCGATGTTGCCATATTGATGAACAGGAGGATTTTTGTATGGGTCCAGGATTCTCTGTAGCCTTCCGTCTCCCCAATCGATAGCTATCCTCCCGCCTCCTGCAATAATCTCCATTTGTTTCCAACCGCCTCTTTGTATCGGGACGGTGAATTGAATGGTGTTTTGGTCTGTGAGAGGAGGAATTTCAAAGTTATCATCATGCATTCCGTCATCTTTGCTACAAGCTGCGAGTAGGAGACAGAACAAAAGGAGGGGTATTCTTGTTAGAATCTTCTTGATTTCCATAATTTCGTGTGTTAATTCTATAATACATGCGCAAAGATAAGAAAGAAATGTAAAAGGTGGCATCGATAGAATGCAAATTTATAAGTAACTTTGCACAAATTTGATTGTGAAACTGATATGTGGATACTTATCATAGGTTTAGTATTATTGGGTATTGTTGCCCTTGTGGCAGGGCTGATTCGTAACAAAAGACTACAGAAGAAAATAGAGAGAGGCGAATTGGACAGCATGCCTGAGGTAAAAGAAGTGGATGCAGAATGCTGCGGTCAACATGAGATATGCGAACGGGATAGCCTTTTGGCAGCCGTTAGCAAGAAGATAGAATATTATGATGATGAAGAATTGGACCGCTTTATAGGCACGGCGGCGGATGCTTACACGGAAGAAGAGGCAGACCAATTCCGTGATGTGCTTTATACGATGCAGGAAGTAGACGTTGCCGGATGGGTGCGTAGCCTTCAATTGCGGGGTATCGAATTGCCGGATCAGTTTAAGGATGAAGTATTCCTCATCATTGGTGAAAGAAGAACTTTATAATTTCGATTGAAACAAGTGGATCTACTACAATATACATTCTTTCAACACGCCCTTCTGGGCAGCTTGCTGGCAAGCATTGCCTGCGGCATTATCGGTACCTATATCGTCACCCGCCGCCTGGTGTTTATCAGCGGGGGCATCACCCATGCATCTTTTGGAGGCATCGGGCTGGGATTGTTTATAGGAATTTCCCCCATACTTACTGCGGCAGTTTTCTCGGTGCTTTCCGCTTTCGGGGTGGAGTGGTTGAGTAAGCGCAATGACATGCGCGAAGATTCCGCCATTGCCGTCTTCTGGACTTTCGGTATGGCATTGGGCATCATGTTTAGTTTCTTGTCTCCCCGTTTTGCCCCGGATCTTTCGGCATATCTGTTCGGAAACATTCTCACTATCAACCAGGGAGATTTATGGATGCTGGGCGTATTGGTCGTGGTGCTTATCGTGTTCTTTTATCTATTTATTCATCCCATTCTTTATATTGCTTTCGACAGGGAGTTTGCGCGTTCGCAGGGTATTCCCGTGGCTTTGTTCGAGTATATCCTGATGATGTTCATCGCTTTAACTATCGTTGCCTGTCTGCGTATGGTGGGAATCGTGCTTGCCATTTCATTGCTGACCATTCCGCAGATGACGGCAAATCTCTTTACTTACAGTTTCAAACGAATCATCTGGCTGTCAATAGGCATCGGTTTTCTGGGATGTCTCGGTGGGTTGTACATCTCCTATTATCAGAAGGTTCCCTCGGGAGCTTCTATCATTTTCTTTTCTATTCTTATCTATGCCGTGTGCAAGATAGGAAAGAGCTTATTCAGGAAATCATCATAAAACATAGATAACGTATGGAAATCAAGATTCAGTCACTGGAAAATATTCACGAAGCAGCTCGCGAATTTATAGCTGCTATGGGCGACAATACTGTCTTTGCTCTTTACGGAAAGATGGGAGCAGGCAAGACCACCTTTGTCAAAGCACTCTGTGAGGAACTCGGTGTGTCGGATGTTATCACCTCGCCCACTTTTGCCATTGTCAACGAGTATCGTTCCGACGAAGCCGGTGAGTTGATTTATCACTTCGACTTCTACCGCATTAAGAAACTTAGCGAAGTGTATGACATGGGCTACGAAGATTACTTCTACAGCGGTGCCCTCTGCTTCATCGAATGGCCCGAGCTGGTAGAAGAACTGTTGCCGGGAGATGCGGTGAAAGTGACCATTGAAGAGCAAGAAGACGGAAGCAGAGTCATTACCCTATGACCGGACAATACGTTGTACAAGCAATCTTTGCGCTGGCAGGCATCATCTCCCTGCTGGCTGCGCTTTTCAATTGGAATTGGTTCTTCACGGCACGCAACGCCCAGTCCATTGTAAGGAATGTGGGGCGCAAACGGGCAAGACTTTTCTACGGAGTATTGGGCATCATCTTGATAGGTATGGCGCTCTTTTTCTTTTTGGAGACGCGGAAGGCGTTGGAAGAGGCGGTCCTTTTTACTCCTTTTATAATGTTTGATATAAAAAAGGAACTGAAACGTCTAGTTGTAAGATAGATCTCCTTTAAGGAAGAAATTAAAGATAAGTTTCTTCTTTTTCTTCTTTTGCAAATCTGATAGCCTCAACACCCGGGTCTCATACATACTCACACCCGGGTCTCGGTATGTCTGACACCCGGGTGTCGTGCATCCTGAGACCCGGGTATCGAGCTACTCTTTCTTTAAGTGAGAAGAAAGAAGGCTGCAAGGCGAACGGCACCGCGCTATAAATTATTAAAATCTTCTTTTTTTCTATTTTCTTTTGGTGGTAAATTCCTGTTTGTGTGTCTTCTTATCAAAAGCGCGCAATGACTATGGATGAGAAATTGGATAAGTACTTTTTCGGAGAGCCCTCTGAAGAAGAAAAACGTGAACTCTTTCGGGAGTTGGCACAGGATGAAACTCAAAAGCAAGAGTTTGCCCGGATGCAAAATGTGGTAGGGTTATCCGGTTTGCTTTCCCGAGACGGGGATGCCGAACATGGAAAGCACCGCTTAGAGGAGTTAATGGGGCAGCAGCGAAAGATACAAAGCCGGAAACGGATGTGGAAAATCCTACGCTACACTACTTCGGCGGCTGCCATGATTGCCGTAACATGGATGCTTGCCTGGTATATGTTGGTAGGTTTCGAAGCGCCTGTTTATACGCAGGTCACCGTCCCCAAAGGACAACGGGTACATTTGACGTTGCCGGATGGGAGCGAGGCATGGTTGAGTTCTTTGTCCACATTAAAGTGGTCGTCGGATTTTATTTCCGAGGCGCGTACGGTTATTCTGGATGGAGAGGGATTCTTTACCGTAGCCAAAGATGCTTCGCGTCCTTTTACCGTACAGACGGAAAAGTACAATGTCCGTGTATTGGGGACAGTCTTCAATGTCTATGCCTACACTAACAGCCATAAGTTTGAGACTGCTTTGCTTTCGGGAAAAGTACAAGTCTCTTCGCCCGAACGTCCTGAAGAAGTTGTGAATCTGATGCCGGATGAGAGAGTGGCTTTAGTAGATGGTAAGTTGGTGAAGTCAGCTTTTCACTTTGAAGGAAAAGAGTATAGAGAACAGGGAATTTACGACTTTGAAGGAGAGTCTCTGGGCGAGGTGCTCGAGCGTTTGGAGCAATGGTACGATGTGCGGTTTACGGTAGCCAATCCTGCTTTGCTCGAAGAAGCTGTCTCCGGGAAGTTCCGCCAGAGCGACCAGATCGAGACGATTCTGAAAGCGATTCGCCGTACCGGACTATTCAATTACGAGATGACGTCAGAAAGAAAGATAAAAATATATTAGTAATTAACTTTAAAAAAACAAGATGCCTATGTAACACCCCGAATCGTTAACCGTGAAACGGAAGTGACGTACATTGTAGAAAGGAAAAAGGGGAAAGGTGGTGCAACACCTCGCCCCCAAGTAGCTTGACTACACATACTTCCGGTTTCCACCTTTGTGAACCTCAATGAAGTACTAATAAAATCATTTAGCAAAGTTATGAAAAAAATCTTTTCACTGTTTGCTTTCGCCTTGTTTATTAACTTTTTTACATACCGGGCGCAGGCACAGACAGCAATCATCACCATTAATAAAAGTTCGCTCTCGCTGAAAGAGTTTATCCACGAAGTGGAAAAGCAGACAGGTTATCTGTTTGTTTACAGTAAAAACATAAACATTTCCCGGAAGATAGAGGTCGATGCCCACGAAAAACAAGTGAAGGCGGTTCTTCACGAAATACTGCCTTCCCTCGGGTTGACTTATGAATATGCCGACAACTACATCTCTTTGAAACAGTCGAAGACAGAACAACGTTCAATAGGTAAAAAAATAATAGTAAAAGGTACGGTAGTAGATAAAGCCGGAGAGCCTGTTATAGGAGCTAATATCACCGAAAAAGGCAATTCCGCTAACGGAACCATAACGAACCTCAACGGTAATTTTTCGCTAACTCTCCCTGCGGATGCAGAACTGACCGTTACGTTTGTAGGTTTTATGACCAAGAATCTTCCGGTTAACGGGAAAACTTCCCACCGCATCGTCCTGGAAGAAGATTCCGAGATATTGGATGAAGTGGTGATTGTTGCCTACGGCACTCAAAAGAAGATTTCTTCCACCGCTGCCGTCTCCAGCATGAAGACTAAGGAAGTGGCGCAAAAACCAGTGATTAATATATCCAACAGCTTAGTGGGACGTATGGCAGGTGTCATCGCCAAACAGGGCTCCGGCGAACCGGGCGCTGACGGGGCATCGCTTCGTATCCGTGGCACGGCAACATTGGGAAATCAATCTCCTTTGATTATCGTGGATGGCGTGCCGCGTGACTTTTCCCGTATCGACCCTAATATGATTGAAGATATTACTATCCTCAAAGATGCGGCAGCCGTAGCTCCTTATGGTATGGCGGGAGCGAACGGTGTGGTGCTGGTGACGACTAAAAAAGGAAAAAGCGGTGCTCCCATTCTTTCTTATAATGGCTATGTGGGTTTCCAGAATCCTACCCGCATCACCGACCAGGTGAACTCTTATGAATATGCGCTGATGAAGAACGAGGCGGCAATGAACGCAGGCTATCCTAATTATTATGCTTATTCCGAGCACGACTTGGAAATGTTTCATAAGACCTGTACGGGAGCACCGGATGCCGACCCCGACCTTTATCCTAACAGCAATGGGTTGCGCGACCTTGTGCAGGGAAATTCCGTCATCACCCACCACAACCTCCAGCTCTCGGGCGGTAGCGATAAATTCCAGTATTATGTCTCTTTGGGATATTCTTACCAGCAGGGTATGTGGAGCACTACCGATTACCAGCGTTTTAATGCTCTGGTCAACCTGGATGTAGAAGCCACCAAATATACAAAGATTGGCATTAGCCTGAGCGGGTGGCATGAGAAAAAGAAATATCCCGGTGCCGATTCCGGTGACATCATGTATCAGGCTTATCGTACTCCGCCGGTGTCCGCCATCCAATATTCCAACGGTCTGTGGGGGCAATATGTAGGAAAGTCACTCTACGGACTTACTTACCGCAGCGGCTATCAGGAAGAACCTGCCGACCAACTGAATACTTCCCTTTCCGTCGAGCAGCAACTCCCGTTCATTAAAGGGCTTAGCATCAAAGGAGTGGTAAACTATGACCCTTATCGGGTAAAGTCTAAGAAATACCTGACCCCGATTCCCGTGTACACGCTTGATGCCTCGCAAACTCCTTATCAATATATGGAAGGTTTTCAGGGACCTGAGAAACCAAATCTGGAGCAGAAATTCGAAGAGAGCGTCAATATGACCTATCAGGGGATGGTGAACTATGCTCAGACTTTCGGCAAACATTCGGTGTCGGCACTGGCGGTCATCGAAGCTCGCGAGAGAAATGTATGGAACATGAATGCCAAGCGGCTTAACTATAATATCAACATGGATGAGTTGAATGCAGGCAGCAGCGATCCGGCAGATATTGCCAATGGGGGAACTTCATGGAAAGAGCGCCAGGCGGGCTATGCTTTCCGTGTGGGATACAATTATGATAACCGCTATATGCTGGAAGTCTCAGGCCGTTACGACGGGCACTATTACTTTGCTCCCGGCAAGCGTTTCGGTTTCTTCCCTGCTTTTTCTATAGGATGGAATCTGGGCGAAGAGTCTTTCATGAAAAACGTGGAGTGGATGGATAAGCTGAAGTTTCGTTTCTCTTATGGCGAGTCGGGAAATTTAGCGGGTGGAGCCTATCAATACATGAGCGACTACGGCTTTGGCACTGCTGTCAATCTGGGAGGAGTTCCCACCATCGGTATGTGGGAGAATCTGCAAGGCAATCCCAATATTACCTGGGAAAAAGCAAAGAAGTTCGATTTCGGTGTGGAGTTTTCCGCCTGGAACGGGATGCTTTCAGTGGAAGCGGACTATTTCTACGAGAAACGTTCTAACATGTTGATGACTCCCAACGCCTTGATTCCCGCCGAATATGGTATCCCCTTGTCTCAGGTGAATGCCGGGAAAATGCATAATCAGGGAATCGACCTCGCCGTGAGCTTCAACAAGCGAATCAACAAAGATTGGATGGTCAGTGCCAAAGGTACATTTACTTTTGCACGTAACATCCTTGATGAAGTCTTCGAGACAGAGGCTACGTATAATAATCCCAACCGTCGGCGTACGGGACGTCCCGACGGAACCATGTTCGGTTACCGGGCGTTGGGCTATTACGGATATGATGATTTCAATCCGGACGGTTCTCTCAAAGAAGGCATTCCGGTGCAACCGTGGGGACAGGTGTATCCGGGAGACTTGCGTTATGCCGATTTGAGCGGTCCGGACGGAGTGCCCGACGGCAAGATTGACGAGCACGACCAAACTGTCATTGGATTCTCGAATTGGTCGCCCGAAATCATTTTCGGTCTGGCGCCTACTGTACAATGGAAAAACTTTGATTTAAACGCCCTGTTCCAGGGAGCCACCCGCACCAGTATTTCTTTGGGCGAGACTCTGGTGATGCCTTTCTTCGACTCAGGCTCGGCAACCAAACTGCAATTCCGCGACCACTGGACCCCTGACAACCAGCATGCGCGTTATCCCCGCCTGACGAGTGAAGTGACGGTGAACAATCATCGTCAGCCCTCTTCCTGGTGGGTACGCGATGCCACTTACATTCGTTTGAAGAGTATCGAAGTGGGCTACACATTGCCACGGGCTGCTCTGGACTTTATGGGTATCAGTTCGCTCCGGGTCTATGCTTCCGGTCAGAACCTATGGACGTGGACTCCGTTTATGAAAGAGTTGGTGGACCCCGAAGCGAAGTCCGCCAACGGTAAATACTACATGCAACAGGCTGTGTATGCCTTTGGCTTGAATATAACTTTTTAATCCGTTTATCCTTAAAAGAATAGAATATGAATATACATCATTTACTTAAGGCACTTTGTTTGGCGTCCTCGTTTCTCTTTCTGACTGCCTGTGAAGATTGGTTGGAGATAGACCCCAAAGATCGTTTCGGAGATACCACCGTTTGGGAGTCCGAAGAGAATGCCGATATGTTTCTCAACGACATCTACAACCAACTGCCTCATCTGAACAACGAGACGCAATGCCTCGAGCAATATTCCGACAATTCCTACGTGGGCGCCGAATGGATGAATGCGCGTACTACTATTTATACCGGTGCACTGTCTCCTACCAGTTGGATACCCGGCCCTTGGGATATGTGGAAATGGGGACGTGAGAATAATGGAGATGCCAAAGGACAGTATGAGCGCATTCGCTCCTGCAACCTGTTTATAAATAAGGTAAAAGAGTCCGGTTTCTCCGAAGACTATAAGAAGGAACGTCTGGCAGAAGCCCGTTTCTTGCGTGCATGGTTCTACCATTATTTGTGGATGGCATACGGCGGTGTACCTGTAATAACCGAAGTACTGGATAACAACACCGATGCCAACATCTTCTATCCCCGCGAAACGGCACAAAAGACTTTTGAATTTATCGACCGAGAACTGGAAGAAATCAAAGAAGACCTTCCTGACCGCCGCAGCGGAGCAGACCTGGGTCGTGCTTCCAAAGGAGCTGTCCTCACTTTAAAAGGTTGGGTAGAGCTGTTTCATGCCAGCGAGTTACGCAATCCTGCCCACGATATGACCCGTTGGGAAAATGCGGCGCGCACATTGAAAGAAGTAATAGACTTGAATGTCTATCGCCTGCAACCCACTTTGCTCGACCTCTGGACCGAGGCAACCAACAACAATGATGAAGTAATCTTCGATTTCCAAATGTCTAAGCAGAACGGAGGACGGAGAGAAGGGCTTTTCGGACCGGTGTTTGTCAAAGGGGTGCAATCCAGTTGGGGAAACATGCAACCTACACAGGAACTGGTCGACGACTTTTGCATGGCTAACGGCTTGCCCATTACAGATCCTGCTTCGGGGTACGACAAAAACCACCCCTATACGGGTAGGGAACAGCGTTTCTATCAGAGTATTCTCTATGACGGCTCCACCTGGCAGGGCGAAGAGATTATTACCCGCATGGGAGTGGGCAGTCCCAACGAGATTGATACTTCCTCGGAAAGCGACGTAACAAATACGGGCTACTACACCCGCAAGACCCTCGATGAATTGGTGAACGGAGCCGATAACCTGCAAATGAGCAACGGTATGGCAAATTATATCTTCTTCCGCTATGCCGACGTGCTGCTGATGTATGCCGAAGCTTCATTGGAGGCAGGAGATAAGACGGCTGCCCTCGAGTACCTGAATCAAGTGAGGACCCGTGGCGGCAACCTGCCTTCTATCGAAGAAACCTATCCCGGCGGAGTCACTGTTAACCAATTGCGTGAAATTATCCGCCGCGATCGCCGTATCGAGCTGGCTTTTGAAGATAAGCGTTGGTGGGACATCCTGCGCTGGAAAATCTGTGACGGAGAAGACGGAGTGATGAACAAACCGGTGGGAGGCATGAAGATTGAAGACACTGATGGCGACGGCGTGTGGGAATATAACTACCACGAAGTCTGTAAACGCACTTTTCTCCCACGCATGTACTACCAACCCATCCCGCAGTATGTGCTGGATAAGAATCCCGTTATCCGTCAACAAAGTGGAGGCGAAGACGGATGGGTAAACGGGCAGAACCCGGGATATTAATAGATAGTAGGAACATTCAAAAGAATAAAAAATATGAAACTCAATAAATTCATTCTTATGCTGGGCGGTATAGCCCATCTGCTGCTGTTGCTGGGCGGATGCAGTGACGACGGAGTTTGCAAGGTTTACATCCCCGAAGCGCGTTCAGTCGTGATTAAGAACTTCGATTTAGGCTCGGTACTGGAAGAAACATTCCATGTTGCGGTTACTTCCAGTGACTACGTGACGGTTTCCGGCAAAGAAGTATCGGGCGATGTGACGGTACGCCTGGTTGTAGACGAAGCTAAGGTGCACGAATACAACGCAGCTTGCGGAACGGATTATCCCATATTGCCTGCCGATTGCTATACGTTGCCTACGGAGGCGGTGATTTCTGCGGGAACGGCCGCTTCCGAAGCTATCATTCTGAGCGTACATGCTCAGGGCAAAATCCAACCTTTCGATTCTTACCTGCTTCCCATCACCATTGCTTCGGTAGAGGGTGCCCGAGCCGACGTGATTCAGCAAACGCTTTATTATCTGGTGAGCGGCGCCGAGGATGTGTGGGCAATGCCTTTGGCAGACCGCAGCCAATGGAAGATACTTGAATTCTCTTCCGAAGAAGCTGCCGGGGAAGGACCGGACAACGGGCATGCTATCCATGCCTTCGACGGATTGAAAGAAACTTTCTGGCATACCCAGTGGCAGAATGGTGAACCTCAACCTCCCCATCACATCGTAGTTGACATGGGAAAGGAAGTTAAGATGCTTGGTTTCCAGTATATATCCAGAGACTTCGGTACGGCATGGCCGCAGGAGATTACAATGGAGACAAGTCTTGACGGTAAGAAATGGGAATCAGCAGGTATCTACAGCGACCTGCCTGCCGGAGCTAAAGAGGAATTTCGTTCTTATTTTCCCGGCTTTAAGCAGGCACGCTATTTCCGTCTCACCGTCACGGCTGTGTACGACGGCAAATGGGCTACAGCAATAGCGGAGATTAACGCAATATCTATCAGCAAATAATTTAGAAAATAAAACATTCCATGAAAACACATATCTATATCTTGTGCTCCTTATTCCTCTTAACAGCTTCATGCCTCGAAGACCCTACGGCAGGAGTGCTGATACCTAAGTATGCGCCTGCCCCTCCCGACGACCCGGAAGAAGAACCGGATAACGGCTTAATAGACCCGGCAGAACCGTTGGATAGAGGATTCATACATCTGAAAGGGCGCGAGTTGAAGTCCTTGAATGTGATTTCCACCAACGGGCTTAGCGACGGAGAGAAAGTGATAGTATCTACCTTAGCGGGACTGGCTGCCCGAGTGACTGGTGACCAGGTGTATATCAATGAAGGAGGACCCGGTTCTGTGTGGCTTAAATATTTGCAAAACCGCTACTCCGTTCCGGTAAGAAACTACCATACCCTTGCTCCATTGGTGCAACATTATATGGAGCTGGGGGTAGTAAAGGGATACATTGTCTACCGTCCTTGGTCGGAGGGGAAGTCCTCTTCCATTAATGTGGCTACTACCCTTTGCGGATTGCTCCGGGGCATTGCTGTACCAGCGAATCTGGTAGAACAGGTGAAAGCGATGGGAGTAACGGAAGAATTGATGGATGTCACCACCCGAGACGAGAAATGGTTGTATGAGAATTACAAAGAACAGTTAAATAAAAGCTTGGCAGCAGACCTTAAACCGGAGATATTCCATCACTTGCGTGATTATGTGACGATGACTAATGCTTTTGCTTTCTACGATTACAATGCGCGGCATGACTGGAGTTGGCGCACTTCTATCCTGAGCGATCTCGACAAAGGAGCCTACTGCTTCGGTTATTACGATCTCGATGAATGGGGAATGGTGAACAATGCTTCTCAACTCGGTATATCTATGCTTCCTTCCGACCAGGCTGCTAATCTTGCTACTTTAAGTAGTGTTTATTCTACCGAGGGCTTAAAGCAACGAGCGGCCGTGAAAGAAGTGGTTACCGAAGAAAACGTGCATTATGTAACTTTCCTTGTGAGCGATGGAGACAATATTGCCTTTAATCTCTGGGGATTACAGTCGTATTTTGATCATGACTTGCATGGACAATTCCCTGTAGGTTACACTATTTCTCCTTCTTTGTATGATTTGGCTCCTTCTGTGCTGTGTTGGTATTATGAACATAGCAAGGAGGGAGATTATTTTGTAGCCGGACCTAGTGGTAGCAGTTATATCTTCCCCAGTAAGATGTCTGATGCAGATTTAGATGATTACCTGTCTAAATTGAACACTTCTGTGGATAAATCGGGGCTGAACATCTGTAACGTCCTCGACCAGAATATAATGGATAATGCGAGAGTATATAATAAATACTTGGCACAGCCTAATATCGATGCCATTTTTTATACTGGATATGGAGAAAAGGGTGACGGCCGCATTAAATTCTCCGATAATGGAAAGCCGATTATAGAGCAACGAAATGTGCTGTGGGAAGGTTTGAGCTCTAACCGAGGCGAAGAGGCTGTGATAATCTCTCAGATAAACAGCCGCCCTGCCAATCCCCATAGCGTGGACGGCTACACATTCGTGTTTGTTCATTGCTGGACGAAGGACCAGAAGAATATCAAGAAGGTGATTGACGGCTTGAACGAAAATGTCCGGGTGGTTGCTATAGACGAATTTGTGCAATTGGTGAAACAGAATCTGGCTCCGAATAAATAATTAATTTTTTGAATGGATATGCAACAAATAAATATCTTGAGGAGTACATTCCTTATGTTAGTAGTTGCTACCTTCCCTGCTTTTGCGCAGCATTTCGACCCTGGTCAAGGCTATGAAGCCTCTACGTTAAACGGACTGATACTTGACAATCAAGAGAGCCTCGACACCCATACAAGAGTGTTTATCGCCAAGAGGGAAGTGAAGAAAAAATCACAAGTCTGGAACCTGATTCTTTACGGAAAGGAGGGGTATTACATACTAACCAGTCCTTTGACGCAGATGAGCATTGATAATAGTAGTAAAGGAAAAGTGGAATGCCCTGTTATACAGTGGGCAACAGAGGTACAGAACGCTAACCGGCAATAGAAGGTGACAGCTTTTCCAAATGGAAATTATGTGTTTACACGACTTACCTGATATACGGTGGGCGTTCGTTGCTATATATATGGCGAATACTCGGTAAAAAGAAGCGTAACGAATCTTTTTAATTTGATTCGTTACGCTTAGCTTTTATTCAGTCTCTTTGTAATTCACCCTTAATACACACGCGTTTCGGAGAGCTTGCTTAATCTCGTCTACTGTTTTCATGGAACAGCCTTTGTTTACTTTAAGTCCCACAGTAAGTGCTTTAGAAGATTTTGATGAACTTTGGAAAGAAGATAATTCTTTTTTCAGTTGTTTTAGTGTGAAGTTTCTCAATGTCTTTTTGGTATTGTTTTCCGCGTTAAAAAGAGTAACTTCTACACCTTTAATAGTCTTGTCTTCTTTTAGTTGTCCATAAGGTTGGGAAACAGACTCAACCACTAGAATGGGAAATACGGTATCTAAATAGTCTTCACTTTTATTGGAAGATTCTGCGGCTATCTTCTGCCGAACGTTTACATAAGCATTCTTCACCTTTTGTAGTATCTTTGCCAATTCTGATATACTCGTTCCGCGGTCAAATTTATAGTTTATGGTTTGTGTATATTTTCCCTGGCCTTTTTCCCAAGCATTTAGAAGCTTTTTTTCCACTATGCTCTGTAAGTCATGTAGCGTTACGGGGTGGGAATCAAACAGAATTTCGTTATTTTTATTTATAAGCAGCGTGCTTATTTTACTTTTTAGGGTTTTGCCTTTGCTAAGAGTTTGATAAGTCTCCATCTCTTTTTTAAAGAATGTCCGAAGTGTCTCGTAATTCTCCTTGTTTACTTCTTGATTAATTCCTTCTGTTGCCATAACAAAGGTTTCTTTTACTTCTGGCCGAGCAAATACATAAATAGCTCCTGCCATGGCAGGCACTACGAAAAGTAGTTTTAACCTTGCCCATCGGTTGGTTCTTTCTTTTAACATCATAGTAATACGTTTTTTAAGTTTAGAGTGATTAAAACCGTTGGTCATAGAGTAGAGCCTTGTACCAACAGCTTTTTTCACTAATAAAAGTTGATATTTCGTTGCATCGATGCCAGTGTTAAGTACGCCGTTGTCAGCTTCAAATTCGTGTATCTCCTGTAGTTCGCGTTTGAGTAGCCATATTGCAGGATTGAACCAGTATACTACTAAAAAAAGCTGCATATATATTAGGTCCAGTGTATGTCGGTGGCGCAGGTGCATGGTTTCATGCAGTATAATTTCTTCGGATTGCTGCTGATAATCTGTTTGGGAGATGACTATATATTTGCCCCAACTGAATGAAGAGATCGGTTCCTCTGCGATAGCCAATACATACTTCCCGTATTTTGTTTTCTTTGCACAATGGATTAGCTGAAACATCCGGAGTGTGGAGAACAGCAGCCAACTAAATGTTACTATTCCTCCTGCTACATATAGGTAGCCTAATGCTGCAGGAAGCCAACTTATCACAGATGTATCAGTATGGTTGGCGAGAAGAACCTCAGGAATTGTTTCATTCGTTAACATCATTGTTTTGGGCGCTTCGAGAACTTCTTGAAGAGTCTGCAAAGGCAGGTGAAAAAAGTTTGCTTCCGAAGTGGTAATTTCCACCAAAGGTAGCAAGGTACATACCGACATCCCTAGTAGCAGGGTGAAACGGTTGAAACCGAAGAAAGTATGTCGGCTCAAGAGTAGCTTGAAGAGGATATAAAATAATATCAAGCAGCCTCCTGATTTTAATAAGTAGAATAAGAAAGTTCCCATAGCGTGTGCAATTTAAGGTAGCGTATGCTTTTTCTTTACTTCTCTTTCGAAGGTTTATTCCCTTGTTCGATGCGTTGTATCAACGCTTTTAATTCGTCTATCGACATACCTTCTTCTTCGATAAAAGAAGACACGACGTTTACGTACGAATTGTTGTAATAGTGGGAAACTACTTCTTTCAAAGCCGAACTCTTGTATTGTTTTTCCGAAATCAGCGCATAATATTGATAGGTGTTTCCATAAGCTCTATATCCGATAAAACCTTTCTCTTCCAAACCGCGTACCAGGGTGGAAACGGTATTATAATGTGGTTTAGGCTCTTCATAGAATGTCAAGAGCTCGCGGACAAACATTGCACCATGCTCCCAGAATATTCGCATGATTTCTTCTTCTTTTGCTGTCAATCGCTTTATCTGTTTCATAGCTGATAGTATGTTTTAGTGATACTGCGCACAAATATAGTACTTATTATCTAACAAACAACTAAAGTAGCTAGTTAATCTACTAAAAGAATTAGTTATTTAACTGTTGTTGTTAGTAGATGACGAATTATATTGGGAATAACAAGCTTGCTTTTTCTTTTGCTACCTTTATTATTCTTATATCTTCTGTTTTTTGTATATTCGCATCATCATTAATTTTAAATCGAATGAAAAGATACTTTTTGTTGGTTCTCTTCGTTGCCTGTTTGGTAACAGCCCATGCCCAGTCTCCCGTGGAAAAAGGATTGAATAGCATAAACCGTTCCTCTTCCGAAGCTACTATTAACTTTTTGGCATCCGATGATCTGGAAGGACGTGAAGCCGGGTTTCACGGCGCGCGTGTCAGTGCCCGATACATCGCTTCCCTCTTGCAATGGATGGGGATAGAGCCTTTAGGTGATACGTATTATCAGCCTTTCGAGGCATACCGCAAAGAACGTCAGAAGAAAGGCAGGCTCGAAGTGCATCCGGATTCTATTGCCCGCCTAAAGAAAGAAGTACACCAAAAACTTTCTATGAAAAATGTGTTGGCTATGATTCCCGGTAAGAATACTAAAGAATATGTCATAGTAGGGGCGCACTTTGACCATTTGGGCATTGACCCGGCATTGGATGGCGATCAGATATACAATGGTGCGGATGATAATGCTTCTGGCGTATCTGCCGTTTTGCAGATAGCACGTGCTTTCGTAGCCAGCGGCAAGCAACCGGAGAGAAACGTAATCTTCGCCTTTTGGGATGGAGAAGAAAAAGGTTTGCTGGGGTCTAAGTATTTTGTACAGAACTGCACGTTCATTAGTCAACTGAAAGGGTATCTCAACTTCGATATGATAGGGCGGAACAATAAACCTGACCAGCCGCAGCACGTCGTTTATTTTTATACTGAAGCACATCCCGCATTTGGACGTTGGTTGAAAGAGGATATTAAGAAATATGATTTGAAACTCCAACCTGTTTATCGCCCCTGGGATAATCCTGTGGGAGGTAGCGACAACGGTTCGTTTGCCAAAGTGGGTGTACCCATTATCTGGTATCACACCGATGGACATCCTGACTATCACCAACCTTCAGACCATGCCGACCGACTGAATTGGGAAAAGATTGTGGAAATCACAAAAGCTTCTTTCCTCAATGCTTGGAATCTGGCGAATGAAAAGGAATATTAAGGAATGCGTTGCCCGAAGAAGAAACCTTTATCGTTAACTTCAGTGTTGTTTTTATAAAATAGCGGGACTCTCGTATGGGGAGTTCCGGCCTGTGTCGGAGGTTATTCTTTATAAGTAGAAATGAACTACTGTGCATAAGTAATCTCATTTAAGTTTTAGACTGTCTTTTATATAGGGGAATTTCTTGAATCTGTTTTATTAGTTGACTCATCTATCAGAGAACATTCTGTTATACCTTAGTTTTAGTCATTTGATTGCCTCTTTCGAAGTAGGCAAGCAGTTAACCCGGGACTTCCCTAAAGTACGGCAAAAGCACGTATTATCTCCTTCTTTTATGTTTAGAGCGGAATATTTTGCTTTAGAGACCTTCTTGAATTGAACATGTATACTTGTCGAAAAGGATATGCACATTCCTGAAACTATTATTTGCTTATGTTTGCAGTACCTTAATATATGTAGAATTTAAAATTAGATGCTATGAAAAAAGTTATTGCATTGCTTTTTCTGCTATTATCGAGTATGCACTTCTTCTATGCACAGCAGTCTGGAGTAGATACGTTCTTGTATCGGAAAGGAAAGTCATTTAAAGACGTCGCTGCTTTGCAGATGAAAAGCATACTTGATTTGAATGCTCTTTCGGCGCCCCTGCTTTATGAAAGCCAGGTTCCCGCGCATCAAAACACGCTATCCTATCACGTGTCTCTTCCTTCTTATATCCGTGGAATCTTTTTTAGCCGTGATTCGCGTCCGGGAGATTTCGAGTGGCCTAATAATACAAACAGGCTATTTCCTTGGGTATTCAACCGATTGGAAGAGATTACGGCAGAACGGTATCCCGGTATTCCTTCCAGTGGTCGTCCCTCTACGCAGGGAGATGCGTTGCTGCTTGAACTTACGAATGGAGAATACCTGTTTGCCAAGGCGGTTACCGGGTCCAATAGTATCAGTTGGTTCAGGGTGAATGAGGATGGAACGCTTAACCTTTATATATCCACCTTGGGAAAAGATGACCTGAATAAGAAAGTTCCGCTTATTCTTTGCCGGAAGTCTCCGTCGATATATGGTGTGTTTGACAAGGCTTATGATACGCTTATCGCCGACCGTGAGGCATCGAGCCTGAAAAAGAGAGAAGATAAGGAGTATTTCGAAGCTTTCCGTTACCTCGGCTGGTGTACATTTGAACATTTCTACGGCAATATTAATGAAAAGAATATATTGAAAGCGATGGATGACATCGAAGCTTCAGGCATTCCCATACGCTATTTGTTGGTGGATGCCGGGCATATTGCCAGCAAGAAGGGACAAATCACTAGTTTTATCCCTATTAAAGAACGTTTTCCAAACGGGTGGACCCGCATTATGGCACGCAAGCAGAAAGATAAAATCAGGTGGATGGGAATATGGTATTGTCTTTCCGGTAACTTGGGTGTCTCGCTTGAAAATGAGTTTCCCCCCGAAATTCAGCGTGCACTTTATCCCTACAACGGATACATGTTGCCGGGAACCACCGATAAGAATATCCAAACGTTCTATCAATATTACGTGCACATGGCGAAAGAACATGGATTCGACTTTTTCAAGACAGACAATCAGTCCTATACTTTACCTTTATATATGGGTGGTACACAAGTGATTCGCCAGGCAAAAGAGTGTAACATTGCCTTGGAACAACAAACACATGCACAACACATGGGACTAATAAACTGCATGGCACAGAACATCGTCAACACAGACCACACACAATATAGCTCCGTCACCCGTGTCAGCGTGGATTATAAGAAATATAACAGCGACATGGCTAAGTCGCATTTGTTCCAGTCGTACACAAACACTTTGTTGTTGGGGCAAACCGTCTGGCCTGACCATGATATGTTTCATTCCTGCGATACCATTTGTGGCAGCCTGATGGCGCGTTCGAAAGCCATTTCAGGAGGTCCCGTCTATCTGTCGGACCATCCCACAAAGTTTATCAAAGAAATCATCCTTCCGCTAGTAGATGAAAAGGGGAAAATATTCCGCCCCTTGGCTCCTGCCATTCCTACTCCTGAGTCCATATTCACCAATCCTTTCTGGTATGGGAAGGCTTACCGGGTTTTTGCACCTACCGGAGACGAAGCTGTGTCCCTCATCTGCTATAACCTGAATTCTTCTTCCCAACACGGGCAAGTGATGGCACATATCTGTCCGGCTGACTATCTGCTACGGAGTAAGACAACGGCAGGCCCAGTATCACCGGAAGAAAGAATTTTTGTATATGAATGGGACACGAAAACAGGGGAAATATTATCTGTAGATAAGAAGGTGGAACTAAAAGGTTTTACGGATAAGTTGTTCCATCTCTGCCCGGTTCGCGATGGTTGGGCAGTCGTGGGGATACAGGAGAAGTATTTGTCACCGTCTACAGTTAAAATTCTTTCACGTACTCCGGATAAGCTTGTCTTGGATGTTCGTTGCAGCGGTACGTTGAAGATATGGGTCGAGTCTGGTGGAAAACAAGAACTGCGCAGTATCCCTGTCAGGCAGGCAGGGAAAATAGAATTGAGTAAATAGAATATTAAGCGATAAATAATCTACAAGTTAATTACACAAAATCTAATTACATGAAAAGAAAAAG
>JAUUNK010000228.1 GCA_030844565.1 Bacteroides ovatus | reverse complement strand
TGTAAAACGCCCGTACTTCCGGAGGGTATAATAGAAAATGTTGTCAACTCGGAGATAGAGTTCCGTCACGTCAGCTTCGGCTATAATGCCGACACTCCCGTACTTCGGGATGTATCGCTTACCATTCCCGAAAAGGAACTGACCGCTTTTGTGGGGCCATCGGGTTCGGGAAAAACGACATTGACACGACTCATTGCCCGTTTCTGGGATGTAAGCGAGGGGGAAATCCTATTTGGCGGACGAAACATCAAAGACTACACCGTGCATACACTGATGCAACAAGTTTCCATCGTCTTTCAGGATGTGCATCTCTTCAATGATACCATTTATAACAACATCCGCGTGGGACGTGAGACAGCTACCCGCGAAGAGATAGAAGCTGCCGCACGCAAGGCGCAATGCCACAACTTCATCACCGCCATGCCCGACGGCTACGAAACGATGGTGGGCGAAGGAGGCAGCACACTATCCGGTGGAGAGAAACAGCGTATCTCTATTGCCCGTGCTATTTTGAAAGATGCACCCATCGTATTGCTCGACGAGGCAACTGCTTCGCTCGATCCCGAAAACGAGGTTCACATCCAAGATGCTATCAACGACTTGGTGAAAGAAAAGACTGTAGTCATCATTGCTCATCGCTTGGGCACAGTGATAGGTGCTAATAATATTGTAGTGATAGACCAAGGACGGGTGGTGCAGCAAGGCAAGCATCAAGCTCTTTTGGCAGAGGAAGGACTGTATCGCAATCTTTGGGAGGAACAACAGCGGGTAAAAGGATGGAAGTTCTAACAATCGAATAAACAGTAAGGCTATGGATACAAATAAACGTAAGACCGGGCTGGCACGGTTGATAGAAATTGCCGGCACTAAACGTCGGCTACTCATCGGAGCGATGTTGCTGGCAGTTATTACCGCCATCATGCAGTTTGTGCCGATCATAGCGGTGTACAATATTCTCATCGAGTTGGCTGAGCATGCGCTTGATCCCTCATTAATTGACAAGGCATACATCTGGCAGTGGGGGTATATTGCCTTGGGAGCTTTCTTCGCTTTCGGAGTGCTCACGTTTGCTTCCCTCATGCTCTCGCACATTGCCGCTTTCAACATTCTGTATGAAATACGAATGCAACTAGCACAAAAAATGGTTCGTTTGCCCTTGGGGTTCTTTTCCCGCCGGGCTTCGGGAGAACTGAAGAAGATAATGGGCGACGACGTGGAGCGTATCGAACTGTTTATTGCCCACCATATCCCAGACATCGTAACTGCCGTACTTTTTCCGCTGATTCTCGTCAGCTATATGTTTGCCGTAGACTGGCGGTTGGCTATCGTAGTATTGGCTGTGCTGGCGGTGGCATTCTATGTGATGGGAAGAATGTACACCGGCAAAAAAATCCGGGAGGTTTCCGGGCGATACGTGGAGACCTTAGGTAGAATGAATGCCAGTATTGTGGAATATATTCGTGGTATTCAGGTGGTGAAGACCTTCACCGAATCGACTAATGCCTATCGCAAACTCAATGACGACATCAAGGAGTACCGCAAATTTGCCAATGAGGTAAACGTACAATACCAACCCACATATGTAGGTTTCCTTACCATACTCTCTTCGGCACTACTTTTCATCATTCCCGTGGCGGTATGGCTACTGGTGAGAAGTGCTTCGTATACGGCTTTCGTGCCGGTGATACTGATGTTCCTGCTTTTTGGGGTGACGATCTTCTTTCCTGTGCTCAAGCTCTTGTGGATAGGCGGTTTCCTGAACCAGAATAATATGGGTATACAGAAGATAGACGATATTCTTTACATGGATGAAATCGAAGAGCCTGCCGTTCCCCGGCAACCCCGAGACGCTTCGGTGGAGTTTCGCGACGTCTCCTTCGCGTATGACAGCACGCCGGTTCTCAAAGCAGTCTCTTTCATAGCTCATCCCGGCACGGTAACAGCATTGGTCGGTCCTTCGGGGGCAGGCAAAAGTACCGTTGCCATGCTTGCCGCCCGATTCTGGGATATTCAAGAAGGAGAAATACTGGTCGGAGGAGTACCTGTCAAAGAAATTTCCATTCCGGTATTGATGGACAACGTGGCTTTTGTTTTTCAGGACAATACGCTCTTTTTCGATACCATCGAAGAGAATATCCGCATGGGCAATCAAGAGGCAACCTTTGAAGAGGTGACACGGGCTGCTGAAGCAGCACAATGCCATACGTTTATAGAAGCCTTGCCCGATGGTTACCAGACGTTGGTGGGCGAAGGGGGTACATATCTCTCAGGTGGTGAGGCGCAACGTATCGCCTTGGCTCGTGCCATCTTGAAAGATGCGCCTATAATTCTGCTGGATGAAGCCACCGCTTTTGCCGATCCTGAAAACGAAGGCAAGATATTGGACGCCTTTTCTCATTTGACAAAAGGTAAAACGGTACTGGTCATCGCCCACCGTTTGGGTACAGTCACCAATGCCGACCGCATCCTGTACATGGATAAAGGAGTGATAGCCGAAGCGGGTACACACGAGGAGTTGCTCGCCCTTGGGGCGCGGTACGCACAAATGTGGAAAACGTATAACCGGACCAAAGAATGGACGATCGGGGGAAAGAAACAGATGAAAACTCATGCCCATAGAAAACAATGACCGCGATGAAAAGACTGTATCTTCTTCAAAATTGATGGTAAATTTCTTACCTCGTTTTCAAGTCGGTAATTATCCTTTTTTTTACTTACTTTAATAAGAAAAAACAAGCGCTGACCGAACTAGATAAACAACTAGAGGAAAACTTGCCACCAAGTTTGAAGAAGAACCGAAGTCTTGTGCAGATTACTCGTTTCGAAAGAATTGCATCAATACAATCTTCTACAGAACAACGCAAGGCATCAATAGCTGACATTATTGATGAGGTTATCAGTTTTTCCAATTCGGGAAAGAATCTTGAAAAAACTTCCGAACGCCGGGTATATTCGCTTTCACATCCATGCGCAGTTTGGAGGAGACGGTAAAGCAAGCCGAACTTGAAAAGAGAGAGTTTTGCACTCACGGGGACCAACGGGCAGCCTGACAGCAAAGTCATACATCCTCCCCAAAGTCATACATCCTCCCCGTCGTGTAACCTCCCCAATTCCCGCCTGAGCGGCATTGTGTTTGCCCTCCTCCCTTGATGTTATTCGTGAAGGTTCCTGAAAACAGGAGATGTTCTGTATCACCATGAAGATTTTAGCGGGCAGGTAATTAGGGATATTCAGTAAATGTCTTTAAACAGTAAGATGGCATATGAAGATGACTTGCTAATATCATCTCATATGCCATTTTTATTATCTATTTTTTCTCTCTGACCTAAAATCTTCTCCTTTTGGGCACGATGTTCCGGAAGAAGCCTGAGACTTCTTTTAATAGATTCTTTATACTTATACTATGCAGCTTTCTTCTGTCTGTTTTTGATTTTATCAATCATCAATATGGCATTTGCCGTATGTATTCCAAAGAAAATCCACAGGATTTCTGTTTTCCTGTTCCGTGCTTTGATTTTCGATAGTGAGTAATGCTGTTTTTGCGTACCGAAACTGCCTTCAAGCCTGGTGGCTCTTTCCCTGGAGAGTTCACTCCTGAGAACCTTCCTCACCGCCTCGTCCTTTGCAGCTCTTCCCTTACGTACAAAGGAGGTTGATATCCCATATTTTGTACAGACTTCCTGCCCCGATTATTGGCGTATATGGAATCGGCGGCCACACATCTTACCCTCACATTTATCAGTTTCTGATGCATACGGATACAATCCTTCAGACGTATGCCCTCATTGAATACCTTGAAAGAGATGTGCTCGATAAACGAGATTCCGTCTATCGGGTAGGTCGGCTCAAAACTTGTTTTACCAAGCCGGCTCATAGCAGCCTCCATTCGTTTGGGTTGATAAATTTACAGCATTCTTCGTGAACAAGGTAACTTATCCGCTTATTATTTACTATCCGATGTGTTTTTATCCACTGGGTAGAGGTAGTTATCGGTTCTCCGCAGACTTTGCATCTCCGCATTTGCTTTTCCCACAAATTGCGTATGGCGTATTGACCGTTGAAATGTTCCAAGAGGTTTCTCGTGTGCCGTTTGTCAAAATAAGTTTTCCATTGCACGTCATACGGGTTGGATTCACCCACTATCAGCACGTGGTCTGTCTTAGGGACATCGCATACGCTTTTCAAGGCAAAGAGCATTTTCTCTCCGTTCTTTTTCAGCCATACGCCGAACCTCCAGTGGTTCTTGCCTAATGTGTGATAGTATTTACGGGATACCCAAGTCTTGCATTTGTTCGGGTGTCTCCTGTCTGCCCACCTGCGTATTTTCTTGTACAACAGATAGTCCATTTTAACTTTGACCTTTCCGCATGAACAGCTTTTATAGTAGTTGCTCCACCCCTGTATGATGGGGTTCAGCATTCTGATAAGGGCTATCTTCGCGGAAGGACTGAAACTGTTCCTGCGACCCAAGCGGGATTGTGAAAGGCCTACCTCTTTGGCTATACTCTCGAACGGAAACACAGAATGAAGACTGTCAAGTTCACTCGCATGAAAACTCTTACGATATTTTTCCAGAATATCGAATTCTGTAAACCCTAAAGTAGGGTGAATTTCTGAAATATTTTGTATCTTCGCCATATCTTAGGGTGGATATTTCCCCCGTTTTGGCTGTCAAACCGTATTTTAGGGGGAATACCTAAAGATACAAAAAAGCCAACTAATTCGCAATACTTTTAGTATGAATTAGTTGGCTAATTTTATAGGATTTAATGAATATCCCTAATTATGGTCCATTTCCCGAATACACGAGCCGTTAACGTGTATGCCACTTTCCGCGGTTCCAAAAACGGAACTGCAGTTTTTTGTTGAGGGGGGCTGGCGTCCTTGACGCACCGACAAGTACTGCAACTGTCCGCCAAGTAGGCTGTTTGTTTTTTTACACCCCGTCTTCATGTTTACAAAAGTCCGGCATATAACCATATTTCCAGTTTCCGTTTATTCATTTGCCACTTGAACCCAACAGTGTAAAAATAACATTCGACAAGGAGCCCTGTGTCTGTCCCTTGTCAAATGCACTATGGTATTTATGTTTCCGTGATTTATTCTACGGGGACTTCGATGGCCAAGACGCTTGAACCGGAAACGGACCTGATCTGAGTTTCCTCCACTTCCCACACCCCGATGCCATCGCGACGAGAAAGTGGAACATCCTGTACATTGATGCTGCCTTCCAGCACAAAAATATACACTCCGGTATTTTTTTTATTTAGCCGGTATGTTATCTCCTGCCCGGCATCGAAGGTTCCCATGGAAAACCAGGCATCCTGCAACAGGTGCGCCGGTGTTTCCCCGCCTTCCGGGGAGATAAACGTGCATAATTCATTATGTTTCAAAAAGGGACGGATATCATAATTGTGATATTTGGGCTCCGTGTTCCTTACCCCAGGAACTACCCATATCTGCAGGAACTTCAAGATCTCGGTCATACTCCCGTTATACTCGCTGTGGAACATGCCGGATCCCGTACTCATGACCTGAATCTCCCCGGGAGTTATGGTACGTTCGTTTTTCACGTTGTCCCCGTGCCGCAAATACCCTTGCAGGGGAATAGAGACAACCTCCATGTTGTTATGCGGATGCATGCCAAAACCTTTACCGGGAGCAACCGTGTCATCATTCAACACGCGCAACGCGCCAAACTGCATCCGCCCGGGATTATAATAATCGGCAAAACTAAACGTGTGATACGTTTTCAACCACCCATGATCAAAATAACCTCTCGTTTCTGCTTTATCAACAATATACTTCATATTTTCAATTTTTAAATTCTCAATTAATGAATTCGATCTATTTTACAACAAATCAGTTTACCCGGAAACCTTCCGGCAGAAGCCGTTTCCATCCCGGATACTTTTGTATACACATGACAACAAACGTGCATAAAGAAACCAACCGCCGGCTCTGTCGCCCGACATTTGCCAGAACCTTTTCAACAAGCCGGTAGCCGATTCTACGCCTTTTCAAATCCGGCGGGACTTCGGTACGCGTCAAATACACGACTCCGTTTGAAGATTTTATGTATCCTATTTTTTGCCACATGCCTGCCGGTATGAAATTTATACTGGCGAGTGTAGCTGTTATCGACTAACTTATAATCTTCTTCCATTCATCTCTTGTCTTCCGGTAAAAAACAAACATGTTTTTCTTGTCATTAGCATTTAATCAAACACGATCAAGCGGTCATCAAGAGGGGTAAACTCCTTGTTCCCGGGCTGTTGCAGGGGAGAGCCGAAAGGCATCTGCGCGATCAACTCCCAATCCGGATTTATTTTCCACTCTTTCCTCACCTCTTTATCTATCAATGGATTGTAATGCTGCAAGGAAGCCCCGAAACCGGCGTCCTCCAACATGGTCCAAATGACCAGTTGATGCATGGCCGATGTCTGTTGGGACCAAACAGGGAAACTTTCCTTGTATGTCGGGAAAGATGCCTGCAACTTCTTCACGACTGCCGTATCCTCAAAGAAAAGAACAGTACCGTAACCGGCGGCAAAACTCGTGTCGATTTTCGCTTCCGTCCTAGTAAAATCTTCCGCAGAACGCGCCATTTTTCTTAAAATCTCTTTCGTGATCATCCACAATTTTTTATGATGTTCTCCCAGCAACAACACGACCCTGGTGGATTGAGAATTGAAAGCGGACGGAACGTGAAGCAATCCGAACTCAAGAATCTCTCTTATTGCCTCGTCCGATACAGGTGAAGAATTTGTCAGGTGATAATAACTTCTCCGGTACTTCAATGTTTCTTTAAAATTCATTTGCATAATAACAATAATTAATTTAACAAGGTTGATGTATTTTTTTTCAAAGATACGGAATGGCGGCCTGTTTTATCAAGTATATTACAAACCAAAATTTGTCAAAAACAAAACTAAAGCTATATTTGCAAACAAAAAACGCCAACATGTCTCATCGAACTATGAACCTCATCGAACATTTTGCCCGGTCAAAAGACAAGTGCATTTTGACCGACTCTCTTTTTTACGATACAATCATGTATTCCGGTTTCTCAAAAGAACTCGTGTGCGAGAACGCTTTCTTTTTTCTAATGGTCACAAGCGGGAAAGCGAAAGTCTACACCCGGCACACGCGGGATTACACGTGTCATATCGGAAAAAATGATTTGCTTGTTATTCCTGCATCCATGACGGCCACATTTCAACAATTGAGTGAAGATTACGCCATGCACTGCCTCGTGTTTACTCCCCCGTTTTTCTACAGCTTGCCTTCCAGCCAATTCCTGTACGGGAAATTGTGTGAGTTTGTCACAAGGTATTCATTCGCGTCCATACATTTGAAAAATGATGCCGGCACCTATTTTAAAAAGACCTTTTCACTATTTCGGGGATACCGTACAGGAGAACTCTTGCACCAGGAAGGAATTTACGGTCATTTATGTAATTTTTTTATTTTAAATGTGGGAGACGTTTTTTTTTCCTCCCTCGAAGACGCCTCACCCGCCATATCCAACAAAAGCTGGATATACTACAAGTTCAAGGAGCTGTTGTTTGAGCATTACCGCCGCCAACACAAGATACGTTTTTACGCGGAACGCCTGTCCGTCTCTGGCATTTACCTGTCGAGAATTGTCAAAGAAGAGACGGGTGAGACTATACATGGACATATCACAAGATTACTCTACGTGGAAGCTAAAAAAATGCTCTCCTGTTCAAAAAACGACATCCAGAAAATAACCGATGCCCTCGGTTTTACAGACCAGGCGTCCTTCAGCAAGTTTTTCAAGCGATTCGCCGGAGTTTCTCCCACGGAATACAGAAACAACATAAAAAACAATAAGAACTCCTGTTTAGAAAAATATCCTAAGTAGAGATTTCAGCAAATATCAAAGAGTTTTTTTGAGATCCAGAATATTCATAAACAATCATTCATGGTTAAATAGCAAAGACACTAAAAGATAAAAAAGTGATATATAAAACTCAAGGCTGACCGGCATATTAAAGGCCGGTCAGTCATTGTATTCGAAAGGTGGGGATATAACCACTACAACATCCATCGTCGGGACGTTCATTCTCATTCATGCAGACATCCGTCCCACCTTCCAAGGTCCGATGCTTTCCGGCAAAAGGAAAAAGCGCCACCCTTGCCTGACAAGGACTTACCTGACCTTAGCTACCCTGAATCTTTGTGTCCATATTTATCCTTTTTAATTTTATATATGTAATATCTTGCAGATAAAAAGCCAATAGAAACCCTTTTTTCGGAATCACTCCAAGCACGGGAGCGTATGGCAGCCTTCTTGGCAACACCTTTAAAACTATAAGACAAGCTATCCATAAATATATCCATTATACCAGAGTAATATTACCATT
>JAUUNK010000227.1 GCA_030844565.1 Bacteroides ovatus | reverse complement strand
CAATGCGGCACTCTAACTCTTTTCATCTATAAACGAACATAAATATTTATATATTAGCACTTGCCCTAGGTACCAGCGGTAACAAAGCGACTCTTTTTGACGAATCGGGGCAATTAATAGCTTCGCGCACCGCCGCCTACCCCACTGATTACGCTTCGGGTAACCGGGCGGAACAGGACCCGCGACATTGGTGGAAAGCCATTGTAGATACTACCCGGGCGCTTCTTAAGCTTGTATCTCCCACTGACATTGCCGGAATAGCACTTAGCGGACAAATGATGGGATGCCTCTGTGTGGACAAGAACGGTAATCCGCTTCGCCCCCACATGCTCTATTGCGACCAGCGTTCGCAGGAAGAAGAAACGATGCTCTCTGAAAAGATAGACCCGCTTCACTTTTATGAAATCACCGGGCATCGCATCAGCGCCTCCTACTCTATAGAAAAACTGATGTGGGTAAAGAAGCACGAACCGGAAATCTTTGCACAGACAGCCAAAATGCTGAACGCAAAAGACTATGTTAATTATCGCTTATGCGGCACCATTGCCACCGACCCTTCGGACGCTTCGGGAACCAATGCTTACGACCTGAACCGCTGGCAATGGAACGAAGAAATCATCGAAGCGGCAGAACTGAACCTATCTCTCTTCCCCGAAGTCCGTTCGTCCATAGATGTCATCGGAGAAGTGACTGCCCAAGCGGCACGGGAAACGGGACTGCTTGCCGGGACACCCGTCATTTGTGGCGGAGGCGACGGAAGTTGCGCCGGAGTAGGCGTGGGCTGTGTGGCGCCGGGCAATGCTTACAACTATCTGGGCTCTTCTTCCTGGGTGGCATTAACCGTAGAAAAACCCATCGTGGACGAGCAACGCCGCACGATGAACTGGGCACACGTAGTGCCGGGCATGCTGCATCCGTCGGGAACGATGCAGGCGGCAGGCTCCTCCTACAACTGGATGATAAACCAACTTTGCCAAAACGAGCAGGCATTGGCTGCCCAATCGGGACGCAGCGTATTCGAACTTATCGACGAGCAGATAACCGCCTCTCCCATCGGTGCCAACAAACTTTTGTTCTTACCCTATATGCTGGGCGAACGCACTCCCCGCTGGAACGTAGACGCCAAAGGCGCGTTCATCGGTCTGACCCTGGGGCATAAACACGGCGACATGTTGCGCGCCGTGATGGAAGGCATCACGCTCAACCTGGGATTCATCGTAAACATCTTCCGCAAACATGTGCCCATCGACCGTGTGACGGTAATTGGTGGATGTGCACAGAATCCTGTTTGGCGCCAGATGATGGCAGACATCTATCAGGCAGAAATCCGTGTACCCAACTATTTGGAAGAAGCTACCTCCATGGGAGCGGCCATCCTGGCAGGCATCGGCGCAGGTGTGTTCAAGGACTTCTCGGTCATCGACCGTTTTGTGCGCATCGAACAGACCGTGCAGCCCATCCCCGAAAACGTGAAGAAGTACGAAGCCTGGATGCCTGTCTTTGATAAAGCCTACGATGCCTTATATAATATGTATACCGAAATAGCAAAAACTAAACTATAACCTATATAAATAAGAAGAATACAATGAAGACTGTAATTGTGCCGGAACCCGGCAAGATGGAAATACGCGAGGTGGAAGTGCCCGCAATCAATGCTTACCAGGCATTGGTGAAAACAGAAATGGTAGCTCTATGCAATGCTACGGACAGCAAGCTGATTGCCGGAAAATTCCCCGGAGTAGATACATATCCGCTGGCTCTGCGACACGAGAATGCCGGGATTGTAGTGGCGGTAGGCGAGAAAGTGCGTAACTTTAAAGTGGGCGACCGTGCCATTGGTGGTCTCATCTCAGATTTCGGTGCGCAAGGTATCTATAGTGGCTGGGGCGGTTTCAGCGAATATGTGGTGGTAAATGACTTCGAAGTGCTGAAAGAAGAAGGCCTGGCTACGCCCGAGCAGGGATGTTGGGACAGCTTCGAGATTCAAAATTCAGTTCCTGCCCATGTGCAGCCGGAAGAAGCAGTCATCTCCTGTACCTGGCGTGAAGTGTTGGGAGCTTTCAAAGATTTCAACCTCACTCCCGGAAAGAAAGTGATGGTAGTAGGCTCCGGTCCCGTAGGATTAAGTTTCGTGAAACTGGGAAAACTCTTCGGCTTGGGTCAGATTGACATTGTGGACATGCTTCCCGCCAAGCTGGAAGTAGCCCGCCGGATGGGAGCAGACAACGGATATACACCTGCCGAAATCAGTACTCCCGAATTTATCGAGGCTGACAACCGTTCTTACGATGCGGTGATAGATGCCGTAGGACTGGATGCAGTGGTAAACTCCGTGTTGCCTTTGGTAAAGATGGGGGGAGATGTATGTGTTTACGGCGTAATGACGAAGAACCCGACATTCGATCTGTCGAAAGCGCCTTATAACTTCGACCTGCATATCCACCAGTGGCCTACCCGCTCCGAAGAAAAAGCTGCGATGACCACCCTTGCCCAATGGATTGCAGAAGGCAAACTTTCCGCCTCCGATTTCATCACACACCGCTTCAAGATAGAAGAAATAGAAGAAGCCTTTGCAGCCGTAAAACGCGGCGAAGTATTGAAATGCGTACTAACTTTCTAAAAAACAAACCCTAAAAAACAACCTCTTAAACGAATCAAAACAATGGAAAAGAAGAATATAAATGACGTGATTGCAAATTTATCGGTAGAACAACTGGCAGGAATGATTGACCACACCTTTTTAAAACCTTTTGGAAATGCGGAGAACATCGAGAAACTTTGCGCAGAAGCCCGTAAGTATAAATTTGCCATGGTCGCCATCAACCCGGCAGAGGTAGAAACCTGTGTAAAGTTGCTCGAAGGCTCGGGTGTGCGTGTGGGAGCTGCAATCGGTTTCCCTCTGGGACAAAACACCGTAGAATGTAAAGCATTTGAGACACGTGATGCCATTGCCAAAGGCGCTACCGAAATAGATACGGTCATCAACGTGCGCGCTTTGCAAAAGGGACAGACGGAAATCGTAAAAAAGGAAATCGAAGACATGGTTTCTATCTGTAAGCCGGCGGGAGTCATCTGCAAAGTTATTCTCGAAACTTGCTATCTCACGGACGAAGAAAAAGAAACTGTATGCCGCATTGCTAAGGAAGCCGGAGTAGACTTTGTGAAAACCTCTACCGGATTCGGCACGGCAGGAGCCAATGTGCACGACGTCGCCCTGATGCGCAGGGTGGTAGGTTCCGAAATCGGTGTAAAAGCTGCCGGAGGCATCCGCGACCTGGACTCTGCTTTGGCATTAATTCAGGCAGGCGCCACACGCATCGGTACCTCGAGCGGCATTGCCATTGTAGAAGCTTATAAGGAGCTGAAGCAAACTCTGTAACATCTACATTTTTCAGAAGGTAAATTTAAGGTAAATATCAGGTTAAAATGATAAAGTCAAAATTCATAAAACTATTAAAGTGGGGAACAGCCTGTTGCATGCTGTTCTCCATCATTGCCTGGCAAACGAAAGATACCTCTTTCCAGCCGACAGATACAGCAGGTTTTATCGCTGAAATGCAGAAGCAGTTTGCAGAAGTCCAGGCGATAAAGAAGAAAGAAAACCATAAGGAAGAGCTGGAAAATAAGATAAAAGATACCCATCGGAAACTGATGCAGACTTATCCTGTCTACTATGACTGGTGGCTACAGGACGGAAAAGACGTGAACTGGTTCACAGAAAACCTGAGTAGCCAACTCTCTCAACGTTTGCATAAGCTGAATATTTCCACTTCCGTTACTGAGACTCCGCAAAGTGTAGAGGCAGCTTTCCAATCTTACTTAAAAGCCTGCGAAAGAAGACGTACTAAACGCTTGGAAGCTTTCACTGCCAACAGTCCGGAGATAGTTTTCACCAAATTTCGCACTTTGCGTCCTTCCTTCTTTGCTTATACCGAAGGTGTATCGGATGCCCGTGCCGAGTGCAATTACATTGCGGGCGGTTCGCTATCCAAGATTAAGATGAACGGCATCTGGGCGAAAGAAGAAACATTGCTCTCAGATGGAGACGGTGTCTATCGCGACCCGAATCTTCATTTCGACGGCGAGCACCTACTCTTCTCCTGGAAGAAATCTCACAAAGACGATGACTTCCATCTATATGAAATGAACTTAAAAAACAAGGACATCAAGCAACTCACCTTCGGAAAAGGACATGCTGATATTGAAGGTATTTACCTGCCAGACGAGAATATCCTTTTCAACTCTACCCGTTCGGGAAGTTCGGTAGACTGCTGGTTTACCGAAGTCAGCAACTTGTATCTCTGCAACCGGGAAGGACGTTATATGCGCCAGGTAGGTTTCGATCAGGTACACACCGTTACGCCGACTTTGCTTGATGACGGTCGTGTAGTCTATACCCGTTGGGACTATAACGACCGCGGACAAGTGTGGACCCAACCCCTGTTCCAAATGAACCCCGATGGAACAGGGCAGGCTGAATATTACGGAATGAACAGCTTCTTCCCCACCACAGTGGCACATACCCGCCAGATTCCGGGAACACGCAAAGTGATGGCTACTTTCATGGGACATCACAACCCGCAACACGGCAAACTGGGTATCATCGACCCGGAAGCCGGAAGAGATGAAAACGAAGGCGTTATGTTCGTAGCCCCGTTGCGCAAACCAAAAGCGGAGCGCATTGACAGCTACGGACAGTTTACCGACCAGTTCCAACACCCTTTCCCACTGAACGAAAAAGAATTCCTTATTTCTTATACGCCACTAGGATATTACATTGGACATCCAATGGAATTCGGTATCTACTGGATGAATGTAGACGGAGAACGGGAGTTACTCGTTTCCGATGCAAAAATATCTTGCAACCAGCCGATATTGGTTGCTCCTCGCAAACGCCCCTTCCGCCGCTCGTCAACCGTAGATTATAGGAAGAACGAAGGCGTGTACTACATGCAGAACATCTACGAAGGCAATGGTTTGAAGGGAGTGGAACCCGGAACCATCAAGCAACTGCGCGTAGTGGAAATACAGTTCCGTGCAGCAGGTGTAGGCGAAGTGAATGGCGACGATAAAGGAGGAGGAGCCTTGGCTAGTTCTCCCGTAGGAGTAGGCAATGCCGCCTGGGATGTGAAGAGAGTAATCGGAGTGACGGATGTATATCCCGACGGTTCCGCTTTCTTTAAAGTTCCCGCACGCCGTCCGTTATATTTCCAAGCATTGGACGAAAACGGGCGTGTGGTGCAAACCATGCGCAGCTGGTCTACTCTCCAGCCCAACGAGATTCAAAGCTGCGTAGGATGCCACGAGCATAAGAACACAGTCCCCGTAGCGAGTCATCCAGTATCTATGGCAATGAACAAAGGTATTAAAGCACTGGCTCCCGAAGACGAAATGGGCGAGCGCAACTTCAGTTACCTGAAAGAAATACAACCCATCTGGGACAAACACTGCATCTCATGCCACGATGGAGTGAAACAACCGATGAGCCTCAAGGGAGAACTGAAGGTGGTAGATAGACGAAGCAAGAGAAAATACGCTGATTCATATCTCAGCCTGACACATGCTCGACAGGATGGAGGTGACGGTGCATGGCGAGGAGATGCCCATCATCCGGAAGTAAACTGGATCAGCGCCCTGTCGCAACCGACTTTGTTGCCTCCCTACTTCGCCGGGTCCAATAAGAGTAATCTGATTAAGCGCTTGGAAGAAGGACATGGGGGCACAAAACTGACCCCGCAAGAGATACGAAAAGTTTCTCTCTGGATTGACTTGCTCGTTCCTCAAATCGGAGACTACCGCGAAGCCAACAATTGGTCGCAGCAAGATATGGAGTTCTATGACCGTTATGACAACAAACGGAAAGCAGCTCGCGCCGAAGAGCAGGAAAACATCCGTCAGTACATCAAATCCCTTCAAACTAAACAAGAGAAAAAATGAAAAAGATATTGATACCCGCCAGCATCGTAGCCCTACTTCTCTGCACTGGCGGGAAAGACTCGACAACGATAGTTTCGCCGGACCGTTTGTTTCTGGCTGACAATGGGAAGTCCCTATTCGTAACAAACCGGGCAGGCAACCAATTGATGAAGATGTCTGCCGACGGACAAGAGATGGAACAAAAGGTCACCCTCTCCTCCCCCGTAAACGCCCTGACGCAAGACCCTAGCGGAAAACTGTGGGTAGTATGTGACGGAAACTCCGGCATGATGTATGAACTGGACGGAAAGAAACTCTCCGTACGTTCTAAAACAACAAGTGGTGCCACTCCCTCGGATATTCTCTACAATCCGTTATCCAAATCGCTGTGGGTGACGCAACGTTTCAACAACGAACTGTGGGAGATAGACCCTGCAACGCGCAAGGTAAAAACGAAAATCGCTATCGGGCGCGAACCGGTGGCAATGGCTTCCTTTGCCGGCGACTCTTGCCTGCTGATTGCAAATAATCTGCCCGAAATGGCTTCTACCGCCTACCCCATCGCTGCTCAACTGGACATTGTGGACGTGCCTTCCAAGAAAGTTTCAAGTCGCATCATGTTGCCCAACGGTTCTACAGACGTGAAATCGGTAGCCGTAGACAAGAACCGCACGTATGCGTATGTCACTCACTTGATTGCCCGCTATCAGTTGCCCACCAATCAGTTGGACCGGGGCTGGATGGCTACAAATACTTTATCCATCATCGACCTTAAAGCAAGAAAGTTGCTCACCTCCGTTCTCTTGGATACTCCCCAGAAGGGAGCCGCCAATCTGTGGTCGGTAGTGGTTACCCCGGATGATAAACAGATTATCGTAGCGGCAGCCGGCAGCCAGGAGCTGGTCCTCATCGACCGCATCGCTTTGCACCAGCGTCTGGCAAAAGCCAAGCAGGGAGAAGCTGTCACTCCTTCGATGAAGTCCTGGAACAACATACCCAACGACGCAGGATTCCTCTACGGCATCCGCGACTTCATCCCTACACAAGGGAAAGGTCCCCGTTCGGTAGTTGCTACGGGAGATAAAATCTATACTGCCAACTACTATACTTCCGAACTGGTTTCTATGGACTTGAACGGCAAGAATGTGAAAACCCAAGTGCTGGGCGCTCCGTTGGCTTTCACCAAAGTGGGCAAGGGAGACATGTACTTCCACGACGCAACCCTCTGTTTCCAGAATTGGCAGAGCTGTGCTACCTGCCACCCCAACGATGCACGCGTGGACGGGCTTAACTGGGACTTGCTGAACGATGGCATGGGAAATCCGAAGAATACAAAGACCCTGCTCCTCTCGCACCAGACGCCGCCCTGCATGATTACTGGTATCCGTAAGAATGCAGAAGTAGCGGTACGTTCGGGAGTGAAGTATATCCTGTTCACCGAAGGCGAAGATGAGATATACGAATCCATAGATGAATATCTGAAATCACTGAAACCGTTGCCCAGCCCTTATCTGAAGAACGGCAAACTTTCTACAAAAGCAAAAAAAGGAAAGAGAATTTTCCAAGAGAACTGTGCCGGTTGTCATTCTGGAGAATACTACACTGACCAGAAGCAGTACAAAGTTGGTTGGACCACCGGACCGGATAAAGGATTGTCCATGGACGTACCTGCCTTGAACGAATGCTGGCGGACGGCTCCTTATCTGTATGACGGACGCAGCTATTCGATGAAAGATATGTTGAAGGTACACGGACCCAAGAAGCCTGTTTCCGAAAAAGAACTGGAAGAGCTGGAAGAATACGTGCTATCCCTATAAAAGAGTTATTCCCGTAATCATTAGACAAGAAAGTAAATATGATAAGAATATATAGCATTGCCTTCCTCGCCGTTCTGCTGTCGGTGTCTTCCCTCTTTGCGCAGACCAAGACATTTGCAGGATGCGATTATTCGCAAGGAATCGTCTTCGTGATGGAAAACGGTCAGATGGTGTGGAAACACAAAGCACCGGATTCCAATGACTTATGGATATTGCCCAACGGCAATATCCTCTTCACCACCGGACACGGAGTGCTCGAGATGACCCGGCAGAATGATACCATCTTTCACTATGAATCCAACAGCCCGGTATTCGCCTGCCAACGCCTGAAAAACGGCAACACCTTCGTAGGCGAATGCGCCACCGGACGGATGTTGGAAATATCTCCCAAGGGGAAGATAGTAAAGGAAGTCTGCATCCTGCCGAAAGGGGTGAAAGATGCCGGATTCGCCTTCATGCGGAATGCACGGCGACTGGATAACGGACATTTCCTAGTGGCACACTATGGTGACGAATGTGTGAAAGAATATGATACGAACGGTAAAGTAGTATGGAAACTGGATGTTCCTGGCGGACCACATTCTCTTACCCGCCTGCCCAACGGACATACTTTGATTGCCGTAGCCGACAAGGACGGGAACCCCCGGTTGATAGAGGTAACCAAAGAAGGAAAAACCATTTGGGAGCTCTCCAATGCGGACCTACCCGGCAAACCGTT
>JAUUNK010000226.1 GCA_030844565.1 Bacteroides ovatus | reverse complement strand
TACGAATCAGAATGCTGCTTTCTTGCGCATGATAGCCCGCGGCGCTTCCATTGATGTTGATGGAGTTTATAGTAATCCTGCCGGACTGGCATTCATTCCTCAAAACGGTTTACAGATAGCACTGACTATTCAAAGTGCATATCAGACTCGTGATATTGCTGCAACAAGTCCTTTGTGGACTATGGATGGGCAGACTTCCATGCGTAATTATGAAGGGAAAGCTTCGGCTCCTGTTATCCCTTCTGTACATGCTGTATATAAGAATGGCAACTGGGCATTTTCCGGTAGTTTTGCTATCGTTGGCGGTGGTGGAAAAGCTTCTTTCAATACAGGTTTGCCTATGTTCGATGCAGCTGCCATCGGTTTGGTGAACTCTACAAGCAACATGCTGAAACCTAATATGTACAATATAAACTCAGCCATGGAAGGTCGTCAGTATGTTTATGGTTTCCAGTTAGGAGCAAGCTATAAGATTAACAAACATTTCTCTGTTTTTGCCGGTGCTCGTATGAATTACTTCACAGGCGGGTATAAGGGTTTCTTGAATATTAATTTAAAAGATGGTGTGGCAGAAAAGCTGGGTGCTGCTATAGTGCAGCAAATCATGGGGGCTAATCCTAACCTGAGTTTAGAACAAGCACAGCAGATTGCACAGCAACAATCAGGACCCTTGCTTCAACAATTAAATGACACAAAACTTGAATTGGATTGTGACCAGACAGGTTGGGGATTGACACCGATTATTGGAGTTGATGCGAAGTTCGGTAAATTGAATTTGGCAGCAAAGTATGAGTTCAAAGCTAATATGAATATTGAAAACAACACACATAAATTGGAGTATCCGGATGCTGCTGCACCTTATATGGCACCTTATTTACATGGTGTAAATACCCCTAATGACCTTCCTTCTATGTTGTCTGTAGCTGCAAGTTATGAATTCCTGCCTTCCCTTCGCGCTTCAGTAGAATATCATTTCTTTGATGACAAGAATGCAGGTATGGCTGATGATAAGCAGAAGGCACTAAAGCATGGAACACACGAGTATCTGGCTGGTGTGGAATGGGATGTAAACAAAATATTCACGGTTAGTGGTGGTTATCAGAAAACGGATTACGGATTGAGCGATACTTTCCAAACAGATACAAGTTTCTCTTGTGATTCTTATTCAGTAGGTTTGGGAGGTCGTATTAATCTCAATAAGGCATTAAGTCTGGACGTTGCTTATTTCTGGACTACCTATAGCGATTATACCAAAGAAAATCCACGCGGTCTGGATGGAGCTATGGCTTTAATGGATAAAGACGTTTACAGCCGTACAAATAAAGTATTTGGTGTAAGTGTGAACTATAAATTCTGATAAAGCTAATATATCAGATTTCAATTAATTCGAAAAATAATATAGGTAGGGTGTAGCTTTCAAGTCGATATAGCTACGCCCTACATTTTTATATATTGATTTAGAAAGAATATTGTACCAGCGCATTCAGCCGATTGGCATGGCGAGTGGAAGAATCAAAGTCCTTTCTCCATCCTCGCAGGTATTCCAAGCCTACTTGCAGGTTGCTGCTTACATTCCAGAAAGCGTTAGCCACCAGATATTGTCCGATGCGATACATTTCCGGTTCGTCGCTAGGATAGTGATGGTCGGAATAAAGCCGGGAGGCGCTATAAGTACTAGTGATGAATACCCTTTTGCTGAAATTATACTGTAATCCGGCGTACCATCCCATCATGGGAAGAGCTTGCATTTTTCCTTCTTTTTCCGGATTTGGCACAATGTCTACATTGAGATTACTCAAGTCCGTAAGATACTGAGCAATACCTTGTCCATAATTAAATTGTCCATATACCTGCCATTTGGGGGTGATGGAAAAAGTGGTGGAAGCTTGTACACCATAGCCAGTAGTAGAATAAGCTTTCTCACGGGCAAGGCTCGAATAAGTCATGCTTCTCACAATGCCGGCAAGACGGATGTGGCTCCGGTTGTTCCAGTTGTATTGTATAGAAGCAGCAAAGTCGGGCATCCTTTGCGTGCTGATATTGAGATAACTGTTAGTTGTTCCGTCTACGGCGGGCATTTCTATACCTACCCCGAAACGCCAATCTTTTACCCCTCTATAGGTGTAATTTAATAATGTGGTACGATAGAACGATGAACCATTCGGGCCGGCGAAGTCAATGGTAGGAGGGAGGGCGGCAGGGTCCATAAACGTTCCGTAAGTGTAACCGATGGTGAATCCCAGAAATTGGGCATATGCTTGCTGTAGCTGGAAAACTTTACCTCCACCACGAAAATCTCCCGCCGTATAAACTACAAAGTCACCCAATGTTTTGGTGTGTCCCACCAGTTTCAGAAAGAGAGTAGAGGTGGTGGCGTCCATTTGAAATTGGTTCTTAGCATAGTCTCTTGTCCCGTTTGGAATGAGTGCAGGGAAAAAGTCCACGTCTTTAACAATTCCTCCGAAATCATATTCCCCTGTGACACGGACATATCCACCGATACCCAGTGCGAAATTTCCTTTCCTGTCGGTCAATAGAAACCGTGGTGCATTGGGCTCATGGAAACGTGGTAAACGAGTTTCCTGCATGATGCGTACAATCTCTTCTCCTGCCTTTGGATAAGATACAAAGAGGATAGAATTGGGTTCGTCGTCTACAATAGTCATCCTTGGTTGAGCCCAGAGGCACATAGGAAGAAGCCCTGCTCCTAACATTAGAGAGGCAATTTTTAATCTTGTTTTCATTGTGAGTTAAGTTTTAGATGCATATCCTAAAAACAACTAAAAAATGAAAAGGTTGACTCTCGAAGGAAAAATAGCCAAATCTATCGGAAGAATTGCCATTGATAACAACTAGAAAAAAGGGGAACTTTGCCATGTACAAAACATGAAAGGAGAATAATTATGAAGAATTTTGATTTTACTAAAGGAATAGTAGAAATGCAGCCGGAACTCCAACGCTTTGCATTAAAATTGACGGCAGACTATGATTCGGCAAATGACTTAGTACAAGACTGCATGTTGCAAGCACTCAATAACCAGGAAAAATTTGTCCACACACAAAACTTTAAAGGGTGGATGTATACACTTATGCGTAATATCTTTATAAATAACTATCGCCGTACGGTGCGGGAAATGGCAATGATAGACCACACCTATTCAATTTCTCAACAAATGCTGGTGGAAGCCGAAGACGGTGAGCGTTTTGAATATATATATGATTTGAAGCAACTGTATAAAGTAGTCCACTCGGTGCCCGAAGAATTGAAAAGACCATTCCTTATGTTTGTAGCCGGATTTAAATATGTGGAAATTGCGGAGAAGTTAGATCTGCCGATTGGAACAGTGAAGAGCCGTCTTTTCTTTGTTCGCAAGAGATTGCAGCAAGACTTGAAAGATTTTTCTTGAATAGAGGGTAAAAAAGGCAATAGTGCGATTTCTTTTGGAAATTTTCGGAAGAAGTTGTATCTTTGCCGCCCAAAAGAAAAAAGTAAGATGTCGTCCACACAAGGGCGGTCGTGTATTCTAGAACACCACGTAAAAAACAGGAATTATGAAAGAAAAAGTATCTGTACCCTTTATGCTGCTGGGCATTCTTTTTAATGTATGCCTGATTGCTGCTAATCTTCTCGAAACGAAAGTAATCCAACTGGGTGGACTGACGGTTACAGCCGGGTTATTGGTTTTCCCTATTTCCTACATTATTAATGATTGCATCGCCGAAGTTTGGGGATTTAAGAAGGCACGTCTTATAATCTGGAGTGGTTTTGCCATGAATCTTTTTGTGGTGGCGCTTGGGTTGATAGCTGTTGCCATTCCTGCTGCTTCTTTCTGGGAAGGAGAGGAACATTTTGATTTTGTGTTTGGTATGGCCCCTCGGATAGTAGTTGCTAGCTTGATGGCATTTTTAGTAGGGTCGTTTCTCAATGCTTATGTGATGAGCCGGATGAAAGTAGCCAGTCAGGGATGTAACTTTTCGGCTCGTGCCATTTGGTCTACTGTGGTGGGTGAGACGGCTGATTCATTAATATTCTTTCCTATCGCTTTCGGTGGGGTCATAGCTTGGAAAGAACTACTCGTGATGATGGGTATCCAGATTGTGTTGAAATCTATGTATGAGGTGATAATACTGCCAGTGACTATTCGTGTAGTGAAAGCCATTAAGAAAATAGATGGTAACGATGTTTACGATACCGATATTTCTTATAATGTTTTAAAGATAAAAGAAATCTAGATTTTATGAATAAAGAAAATGCATTGGTTGTGTTCAGCGGCGGGCAGGACTCAACTACGTGTTTGTTTTGGGCTAAGCGTAACTTTAAAAAAGTATATGCCTTAAGTTTCCTTTACGGTCAGAAACACATAAAAGAAGTGGAAGTGGCACGGGAAATAGCACGTAAAGCAGAAGTAGAATTTGATGTGATGGATGTCTCTTTTATTGGAAAACTGGGACATAATTCGTTGACGGATACCAGTATAGTAATGGACCAAGAAAAACCTGCGGATAGTTTTCCCAATACTTTTGTTCCCGGGCGCAATCTGTTTTTTTTAAGTATTGCGGCTGTGTATGCTCGCGAACATGGTATCAATCATTTGGTCACAGGAGTTTCACAGACTGATTTTAGTGGTTATCCCGATTGCCGCGATGTGTTTATCAAGTCCCTCACCGTAACATTGAATTTGGCTATGGATGAACAATTTGTGATTCATACTCCTTTGATGTGGATTGATAAAGCGGAGACATGGGCGTTGGCAGACGATTTAGGGGTATTGGATTTGGTTCGTAATGAAACTCTTACTTGCTATAATGGTGTTCAGGGAGATGGTTGCGGTCATTGTCCAGCTTGTACCCTACGTCGGGAAGGATTGGAGAAATATTTAAAAAGCAAGAATCAATAATATCTTTATTGTATATAAGTTAGCTAAAATAATGAGTGAATTGAAAGACCAACTTTCCTTGCTGGGAAGGAAAACGGAGTATAAACAGGAGTATGCTCCTGAAGTGCTTGAAGCTTTTGATAATAAGCATCCTGAGAATGATTATTGGGTACGTTTTAACTGTCCGGAATTTACGAGTTTATGTCCCATCACCGGACAACCGGATTTTGCCGAAATCCGTATCAGCTATCTTCCCGATATTAAAATGGTGGAAAGCAAGAGTTTGAAGTTGTATCTATTCAGTTTCCGCAATCATGGAGCTTTTCACGAGGATTGCGTGAATATAATAATGAAGGACCTTATCCGGTTGATGAATCCTAAATACATTGAAGTGACGGGTATTTTCACTCCTCGCGGTGGTATTTCTATTTACCCTTATGCAAATTACGGGCAACCCGGTACTAAATATGAGCGTATGGCGGAAGTGCGCCTGATGAATCGGGAATAATATTCTTTTTGCTTTTTCCGTAGAGGTATATTGTTTCTCTTTCTTTTGAGAAGAATCATTGCCTATGCCATGAATTTCTTTTAACTTTGCCGACCGTGGAGAGTTCCTCTGGTCGAAGCTGGAAGAAGTTTAATTTAATAGTGTACGCAATGTCCGAATTACCTACTCTTATAGCCGATTTGGCACTTATATTGATTTGTGCTGGAATCATGACTCTGTTATTCAAGAAGTTGAAGCAACCTTTAGTGCTGGGGTATGTGGTAGCCGGCTTTTTGGCAAGTCCCCACATGCCTTTCACGCCTTCGGTGATGGATACTGCTAATATAAAGACATGGGCGGATATAGGCGTTATCTTTTTACTCTTTGCCTTGGGGCTGGAATTTAGCTTTAAGAAAATAGTCAAGGTGGGAGGGACGGCTGTGATTGCTGCGTGTACCATTATTTTCTGTATGATTTTGCTAGGTGTCACTGTGGGGATGGGCTTCGGCTGGCATCGAATGGATTGTCTTTTCTTAGGGGGAATGATCGCAATGTCCTCTACTACCATTATATATAAGGCTTTTGATGATCTCGGTTTACGGCGAAAGCAGTTTACGGGATTAGTGCTCAGTATCTTGATTCTTGAAGATATCCTTGCTATCGTATTAATGGTGATGTTGTCTACAATGGCAGTGCGAAACAATTTTGAGGGGACAGAGATGCTTCAGAGTATTGGGAAACTGCTATTTTTCCTTATCCTATGGTTTGTGGTTGGTATTTATCTCATTCCTGAATTTTTGAAACGTTGTCGCAAGTTGATGGGAGAGGAAACATTGTTGATAGTCTCTTTAGCGCTTTGTTTTGGTATGGTGATGATGGCAGCAAAGGCTGGCTTTTCAGCAGCGTTTGGTGCTTTTATCATGGGTTCTATTTTAGCCGAGACTATAGAGGCGGAGGCTATTGACCGTTTAGTGAAACCGGTGAAAGATTTGTTTGGCGCCATCTTCTTTGTATCAGTCGGTATGATGGTAGACCCGGCAATGATTGTAGAATATGCTCTTCCGATTCTGGTGATTACACTTGCAGTCATTGTGGGACAGTCATTGTTTGGAACTTTTGGTGTGGTGTTGGCAGGCAAGCCTTTGAAAACGGCTATGCAATGTGGTTTCAGTTTGACGCAAATTGGTGAATTTGCATTTATCATTGCCTCTTTAGGAGTTTCTCTTAAAGTGACGAGCGATTTTCTATACCCTATTGTAGTGGCGGTTTCTGTTATCACCACTTTTCTTACTCCTTATATGATTCGTGCTGCGGAACCTGCTTCTGATTTTGTTGATCGCCATCTGCCTGTGTCCTGGAAGAGGTTTCTGGCGCGTTATGCTTCGGGTTCAGAGACGGTAGTCAATCATGAGAGTTTGTGGAAGAAACTTTTGTTTGCCATGCTTCGCATAGTGGTGGTATATTCTATAGTCAGCATTTCTATCATTCTGCTTTCGTTTCGCTTTGTAGTTCCTTTTTGCTGCGAAAGCTTTCCAGGATTCTGGGGTGCGTTGATAGGAGGGGTCTTTACCATTCTTTGTATTTCCCCATTCCTACGTGCCATTATGGTGAAGAAAAACCATTCGGTGGAGTTCACCGCCTTGTGGCAAGCTAATCGCGCCAACCGTGCTCCTTTAGTGTTCACGATAATGGCTCGCATGACGCTCGCTGCTTGTTTTATTATTTTCGTTCTTGCCAGTCTCTTTAAAGCCTCCATTGGTTTGACGATAGGCATTGCTGTATTGGCAATTGTGCTTATGATGGCTTCTCGTCGGTTGAAGAGACAGTCTATTCTGATTGAACGAAAGTTTTTCCAGAATCTTCGTTCGCGTGATGTGCGTGATGAGTATCTGGGAGAAAAGAGGCCCGCTTATGCCGGACGTCTTTTGTCTCAGGATCTTCATTTAGCTGACTTTATTGTTCCAGGGGAATCCTTGTGGGCGGGAAAAACTCTAATGGAACTCAATCTGGGAAAGAAATTCGGTATTCATGTAGCATCTATCCTCCGGGGAAAGCGGAGGATAAATATTCCCGGTGGGGCGGTTCGTATTTTTCCTCTGGATAAACTCCAAGTTATAGGGACAGACGAGCAGTTAGCAGTATTTGGAGAAGAGATGTCGCGCGGTTCTAATATCGACGCAGATATATACGAGAAAAGCGAGATGACTTTGAGGCAGTTTATGATTGACGATAAGTCAGTCTTTTTAGGTAGGACGTTGCGTGAGTCTGGAATTAGAGAGAAGTATCGTTGCCTGATTGCGGGTATAGAACGTGGCGAGGGGTCTTTGATGACTCCAGATGTAGATGTGCCTTTTGAAGAAGGGGATGTTGTGTGGGTAGTAGGTGAGAATGAAGACGTTTATCAATTGGTAGAGCAGAAGAATAAAGAAAAATCTTCTTTTTAACTTGCTACTTTGTAGAATTTTTATGTACTTTTGTTCATTCATATTATTAAAATAAATCATGAAAAGTGATCCTAAAGAATGCCTGTATTGTCAGAACAATGAGGCATTGCACAATCTAATGGTCGAGATTGCGCAATTAAGTGTTTCCCGTGTGTTTCTTTTCAAAGAACAAACCTATCGTGGTCGATGTTTGGTGGCATATAAAGACCATGTGAACGATCTGAATGAGTTGAGTGATGAAGACCGTAATGCTTTTATAGCAGATGTAGCCCGTGTGACCCGCGCTATGGATAAGGCTTTCCATCCGGAGAAGATAAATTATGGGGCATATTCGGATAAGTTATCCCATTTGCATTTCCATTTGGCTCCTAAGTATGTAGATGGACCAGATTATGGTGGTATTTTCCAGATGAATCCTGGTAAAGTATATTTGACGGATGCTGAGTACCGAGAGCTAATTGATGCGATAAAAGCAAATCTCTAATCTGAAAAGAATCTACGATATTCTTGTAAACTGATAATTAGGTAAGGCACGGATAATAATGTATGCATTTTAACATTTTCCGTGCCTTCGAGATTAGGTATAGTTATTTTTCCTCTTCTTCATCATCAAAATCGAAATCAAAGTCGAAATCGTCAATGAATTCCGG